>CALWYD010000131.1 GCA_944385675.1 uncultured Oscillospiraceae bacterium | reverse complement strand
ATATTGTTATGAATAACGGGCAAATTGTCATTACTCCTCTTGAATATGATCTACAATTTGAATTAAATTATGAAAATATACAAAAATATGAAAGCGAGATTGTTAGTTTAAAGAGAGATATAGAAAGTAGAACAACACAAATAGATAAAATAAAAGAATATCGTCACAAGCAGCTGCTTCTTTCATGGCTGCCTTAGAATACTCGATTGCAAGAGGCGCACTCTTTACGATGCCTTCAGCTAGTTTGAATGCTGTAGGAAGCAATTCCTCTTCGTCAACAACGCGGCTGACCAGTCCCCATTCGTAGGCTTTTTCGGCATCGATATTATCGCCAACAAGGATAAGTTCGGCAGCATACTTCTGAGGGATTTGCTGCATCAAACGAAGGATAGCGCCATCGCCAGTGGATGCACGACCGTGGCGTGCTTCGGGCAATCCGAATACCGAATGACTGCTCGCAATAGCAATATCACAAGCAAGCACCAATCCAAGTCCGCCGCCAACGCAAACGCCATTTACTGCTGCAATAAGCGGCTTCTTAAAACGATGCTTTGACATGCCTAGAAGCCCCCAATTTTCCTTACCTTCAGGTAAGTGGTAGGTGCCCGCAGCGAGCTCTTTTAAGTCAGCGCCTGCGCAAAAGCAAGTACCTGCATTGGTGATGATGCAGCAACGTTGCGTTGGGTTGTTGTCCCAGCGTTCAAGCTCGCTGGAGAACTCTTCCATCATCAAAGAGCTCATGGCGTTGCGTGCTTTGGGTCGATTAAACGTGATAAGAAGAATACCGTCACGTTCCTCGGTCAGAATTGTTTCGTAAGCCATAAAGATCCCCTTTCCCCATTAATCCCTAGGTTACAAATTCTATAAAATGCCGATTTTCAAGCTATTCAAACCTTTTGGTCATTCTTATTGTAAATCGCTAGGCAAGGAGTTCTGAGGGTAAAAGTGCTAAAGGCAGAAGTGCTGAAGGCAAAAAAGAAGTGGCTCCAAAGGGAACCACTTCGTAGGATGTTTGTTGCTCGAATTTGGGTCGAACTTCCAAGTTCGGAACATGTATTCGAATCCGAAACGATTATTCGAAATCGAAATGGACACCTCAAACTCGAAACAAACTCGAATTTAAGCTTCTTGAGGCTTTTTCTTGCCGAAGATCGTCTTAGCGCCCTTGACTGCCAAAACGATAGCTAGAACAAACAGGATAGCCGCAAGAATTGCCTGAACAGCGGCGCTGAACAAATCGCCCGTACCTGCCATAAGTACCAGTCCCTTAGCATAGAGCGTCTGAACCAGGGAGGTTAGGGTTACAACAAGCATGAATACCATTGGGATGTAGAACATCTTGTTGTTCTTGCCTGCATTGCCAAGCCATGCGCAAACTGCCAGCAAAGCCAAAGCTGCAAGCAGCTGGTTTGCAGCACCGAACAAAGGCCAAATGATGGTGTAGCCCGTCATGCCTAAAACAATACCAATAACTACGGTAATGAAAGTTGCTACGTAAGGGTTCGAGAATACCTTGCGAGCGCCCGTTACGCTTTCCATGGTTTCGCCTACTGGGATCCAGAGTTCCTGGAACATATAGCGTGCAAGACGAGTAGCAGTGTCGAGTGAGGTCAAGCAGAATGCTGATACTGCCAAAATAAGTAGGGTATAAGCAATGCTCTCAACACCTTCAAGGCCAGGGATGCAAGCAAGCATCTGAGATAAGCCACCAGCGAATACAGCGGTTGGGGAAGCGTAGTCGCCTGCGCAGTATGCCTGCCATACAAAACCTACTGCGCACAAAGAAATAATGGCGAGTAAGCATTCAATCAGCATGCCACCATAAGCAATAGGCTTAGCATGAGATTCTTTTTCCAGCTGCTTAGAAGTGGTACCAGAAGCAACCAAGCTGTGGAAACCAGAAATAGCACCGCAAGCAATGGTAATGAACAGTGCGGGGAACAAGAAACCAGAAGCAGCAGAAAGGTTAGTTACCGCGGCGCCAGTTTCTGGGTTGATGATGGGGTTTCCTGCAGCATCAACTGCAGCGTTGCTTGCATAGAAGCCGGTAAATGCAGGGATATCAAGGTTGTATGCATTACCAGTCAAGCTTGCGCCAACGATGCCAATAATGGAAAGAATGATCATGCCATACAGCAAGAAAGAGCTTAGGTAGTCGCGGGGCTGAAGCAGAATCCACACAGGAGCAATTGCTGCAACCATAATGTAGACACCCAGCAAAATCATCCAAGTGGTGTAGTCAAGAGAAATGTAAGGGAAGTTGTAGCCAATAGCTACCAAAACCACAATGATCAAAATAGCAACACCAATATTTGCTGCTGCTGGAATTTGACGACCACGGGTAGCAAGGCCATAAATCACAGCAGCTACGATAAACAGCATAGAAATCATAGCGGTACGCTGGTTTGCCAAATTAGAAGCATCGGTTGCATTTGCAAGACCTACTGCAAAGGTATTGGCAACGATTGATGCAAACGCTGCAACAACAAGAAGCAAGGTCAGGTAAGCAAAAATACAAAAGATGCGTTTAGCGGTATTGTCGATATTTTCCGCAATAACTGCTGCGATACTCTGCCCCTTATGACGCAAGGAAGCGAATAGAGCGCCAAAGTCGTGCATTGCGCCGAAGAAAATACCGCCGATAAGAACCCATAAAAGTACAGGCACCCAGCCAAATACTGCTGCCTGAATAGGGCCGTTAATAGGACCAGCGCCTG
>CALWYD010000130.1 GCA_944385675.1 uncultured Oscillospiraceae bacterium | reverse complement strand
TGCTCTTTTCTTTGAAACAAAAAGAGCCAAAAGAAACTTTTTGTCCCGGGAAATTTCATTTCCCGGGCGAGGAAAGTTCCGGTGGGAGCGACAAACCCCGGAATACAGGAAAGGAACCATACCATATGGAACTGACGAGCAAGCAGCGCGCCCAGCTGCGGGGCGTTGCCAACAGCATCGACACCATCGTCATCATCGGCAAGGACGGTATCACGGAAAACCTGGTCAAGCAGGCCAACGACGCCCTGGAGGCCCGGGAGATCATTAAGTGCCGGGTGCTGGAGAACTCCATGCTCACCGCCCGGGAGGCCTGCGATGAGCTGTCCCGGCTGACCCGCAGTGAGCAGGTCCAGGTCATCGGCACCAAGTTTGTCCTCTACCGCCAGCACTACGACAAGAGCAAGCGGAAGATCGAGCTTATCAAAGATAAGGCGGGGAGTAAAACAAAAGCTGATTGACATAACGCTTTTGCCATGATAAGATTGGTTTACAAATGTAGACTGAACTGGCAGGAGCTTTGATTCAGACACGGAAAAGAGGAAATTCTGTGAAGATCGTCATCTACGGGGGCACCTTCAACCCCATCCACCTGGGCCACATGGCGGCGGCTAAGTTTGCCGCGGAATATCTGGGACTGGACAAGCTGTACCTGGTCCCGGCGGGGATTCCGCCCCACAAGGCCCTGGAGGAGGACGCGGCGGGCCCTCAGCACCGGCTGGAGCTGGTGCGGCTGGCGGTGGAGGCCCTGGAGCTGCCCGGCGTGGCGGAGGCCGCGGACTGGGAGCTGGACCGGAAGGGAAAAAGCTACACCTGGGAGACGGTGGAGGCGGCTCACAAGCGCTTCCCCAAAGACCAGCTGTATCTGCTCATGGGGACGGACATGTTCCTCACCTTCCAGCATTGGAAGCACCCGGAGCGGATCGCCAAACGCTGCACCCTCTGCGCCTTCGGCCGCACCCAGGCGGATACCCAGGAGGTGCTGGCCCCCCAGCGGGATTACCTGGCGGAGACTTTCTCCGCCCGGGTGGTGACCATGGTGCTGCCCAATCTGGTGGAGATCTCCTCCACCCGGCTGCGGCAGCTGCTGCGGGAGGGGGAAGGCGCGGCCTATCTGGACCGGCGGGTCTACGGCTGCATCCTCCGGGAGGGGCTCTACGGCGTGAAGCGGGACCTCCGGCAGCTGTCTTTGGAGGATCTGCGGTGTGCGGCGCTGAGCATGCTGGCCTACAGCCGGGTCCCTCACGTGCTGGGCACGGAGGAGACGGCGGCCCGGCTGGCCCGACGCTGGGGCGCCGACGAGGAGGAGGCCCGACGGGCGGCCCTGCTCCACGACTGCACAAAAAAAGAGAGCAGGGAACAACAGCTGGCCCTCTGCCGTCAATACCATATAGACGTGGAGAAGCCGGAGAAGCTGGAGACGAAGCTGTTCCACGCCATCACCGGCGCGGCGGTGGCGGAACGGGTATTCGGCCTGAGTCCGGCGGCGGTATCCGCCATCCGCTGGCACACCACCGGCAAGGCAGACATGACTTTACTGGAAAAGATTATTTATCTGGCGGACTATATCGAACCAACCCGGGACTTCTGCGACCTGACGGAGCTCAGGCGGCTGGCCTATGAGGATCTGGACCGGGCCATGCTGCTGGGCTTTACCATGGCGGTGGAGGATCTGCGGGAAAAAGGGATGGTGGTGCATCCCGACAGTGTGCGCGCGAGGGATTATTTGAAAGGAATCATGTCATGAGCAAACAGAGAGGAAAGCGTGAGGCGGAGCGGGAGCGCTGGCACAGGGGGGGCGACCCCTTTGCCGGAGACGGCGCCGGGAAGAAAGCGTCCCGGCTCACCGGCTGGAAGCGGATCGCGGTCGTCGTGGTGAGCTGTGTGGCGGCGCTGGCCCTGGCGGTGGGACTATGGTGGTCCATCTTTGTCAAGGCGCCGGACGACAGCGAAAAGACCAAGCCGACCACCTCTGATCCTAACCGGGAAACGACCCAGGATACAGCAGGACAGACTGGCGATGAGCCTTCCACCGCAAGCGGAAGAAAGGAAGATTACTTTACATTTCTTTTGATCGGGGAGGACACCTCCAGCGGCAGCACGGATACCATCATGCTGGCTTCCTACGATGTGGCCAACCAGCAGGCCAGCCTTATGAGCATTCCCAGGGACACCATGGTGAACGTGTCCTGGGATATTAAAAAGATCAACTCCGTCTACTCCTCCAAGCAGGGGATCGAGGGGCTCAAGACCCAGATCCAGTACCTTACCGGCGTGATGCCGGACTTCTACGTCGTCGTCCAGTGGGAGGCCGTGGGGGAGATCGTGGAAGCCCTGGGGGGCGTGTACTTTGAGGTGCCCTTCAATATGAACTATGACGACGAATACCAGGACCTTCACATTCATCAGGAGAAGGGCTACCGCCTGCTCAGCGGCGAGGACGCCATGGAGGTGGTCCGCTGGCGGCAGAACAACGACGGCACCAATTACGGCGATACCACCCGGGTGGAGGTGCAGCAGGCCTTTATGAAGGCTCTGGCGGAGCAGTGCCTGAAGCTGGGCAACTGGACCAAGGTCAGCGCCTTTGCCGAGATCTTCGCGGAGAATGTGGAGACGGACCTGCCGCTGAACAATATCCTGTGGTTTGCCCAGCAGGCCATGGGGCTGGATATGGACAGCCTCAACGTCATGACCATCCCCGGCGACTACAACAGCTACGCCTGGAGCCGGACCTATAAAAACAATCAGTCCTACGTCTTCGTCTATCCGGAGGAGACGGTGGAGATGGTCAATACATACTTCAACCCCTATACCGAGGAGATCACCGAGGACGACCTGCAGATCATGTATAAAAACAAGAACGGGTCCCTGGGCGTTACCAACGGCACCCTGGC
>CALWYD010000129.1 GCA_944385675.1 uncultured Oscillospiraceae bacterium | reverse complement strand
TTTCAAACTGGTGGATGCGGTAGACGCCCCGCTCCTCGATGCCGTGGGCGCCCTTCTCCTTGCGGAAGCAGGGGGAGTAGGAGGTGAGGGTCTGGGGCAGCTTGTCCTCGGGGATGATCTGGTCGATAAATTTGCCGATCATGGAGTGCTCGGAGGTGCCGATGAGGTACAGATCCTCCCCCTCGATTTTATACATCATGGCGTCCATCTCGGTCTGGGACATGACGCCCTCCACCACGTTGCCGTGGATCATGAAGGGGGGGACGCAGAAGGTGAAGCCCTTGCCGATCATAAAGTCCCGGGCGTAGGCCAGCACGGCCTCGTGGAGGCGGGCGATGTCCCCCATGAGGTAGTAGAAGCCGTTTCCGGACACCCGGCCGGCGGAGTCCATGTCGATGCCGTCGAAGGACTCCATGATCTGGGTGTGGTAGGGGATCTCAAAGTCGGGGACCTTGGGGTCGCCGAAGCGCTGCACCTCCACATTGCAGGAGTCGTCGGGGCCGATGGGGACGGAGGGGTCAATGATGTTGGGAATCTGGAGCATAATGTGGCGGATCTCCTGGGCCAGCTGGCCCTCCCGCTCCTCCAGATAGGCCAGCCGGTCGGCATTGGCCTTCACCTGGGCCTTGACAGCCTCGGCCTCCTGGAGCTTGGAGGGGTCCTTTTTGGCCTGGCCCATGAGCATGCCCACCTGCTTGGACAGGGCGTTGCGGCTGGAGCGCAGCTCGTTGGCCTCGGTCATGGCCGCCCGGTTCTCCGCGTCCAGGGCGATGACCTGATCCACCAGGGGCAGCTTCTGGTCCTGGAACTTCTTCTTAATGTTCTCCTTGACAACGTCGGGGTTCTCCCGAATAAATTTTATATCCAGCATGGTACAAAACGCTCCTTATCCTAATTTGTTGTGTAAATGGTAGTATAACCGCCGGGGCGTTCCTTCAGTTCAGGGCGTCCCGAATTTCTACATACCGGTCGTAGGGGGAGAAGCGGCCGTTGTCGGTAACGCTCTCTCTGGGCAGAAACTCCTGCAGGCCGGCCTCCTCCAGGCTCTCCATCAGCTGGCGGCACAGGGAGTACCGCCCCCGCACATAGGCCTCGTCAATCTGCCAGAACCAGTCCAGGGCCTGGCTGGACTTTGCCGCCTGCTCCTCCAGGGCAGCCACACGCTCCTCCAGGGCGGCCACCTGCTCTTCCAAAGTCTGGTTTTCCTCCTCCAGGGCCTGAGTCTTTTCCTTCAGCTGGGCGTTCTCCTCATACAGGTTGGTGAGGGACTGCACGGCAGACACCGACTGCTGTAAATCATCAATCTGGGCCTCGTTTTGCTGGTTGAGCAGCTGATACTGCCGCCGCTCCATAAAGAAGGTGAGCAGCAGCAGCACAAAGGCGGCCCCGAAGAGGATGGCAATGTATTGAAAGACGGACCGCTGCCGCCGTTTCTGCTGGCCGGGGGTGACAGACCGGGTCTTGGGCCCCGTCTCCTGGGCGGGCTTGTCCGTCTCCGGGCTCCTCTCTCCGGCGGGAAGGGGAGTCTGCTGCTCCACGGGGGACTTGTGTTCCTCCTTCACTGCTGAACACCTCCCTCCCCGTGCAGGGTCTGGAGCAGAGCCAGCAGGGCCTCCAGGTCCTCACTGTCGTAGTACTCCAGCTCAATTTTTCCCTTCTTGCCCCGGTGGGCAATCTTCACCTTTCGGCCCAGACGGCCGGACAGGTCCTTCTCCAGCTCCCCCAGGTAGAGGGACAGGTCAGGGCTGTCGGCCTTGGGGGGCTGGGGCTTCTGCCGCTGGAGGGCCTTAACCAGAGCCTCGGTCTGGCGGACGGAGAGCTGTCCCTCCACCACCTTTTTTGCTCCCTGGCGCTGGAGCGCGGGGGTGGGGAGGGCCAGCAGGGCCCGGGCGTGGCCCGCGGAAAGGGCGCCCTCCTCCAGCAGCTTCATCAAATCCTCGGGCAGGGCCAGCAGGCGCAGGGTGTTGGCAATGGCAGGGCGGGACTTACCCATCTGCTGGGCCACCTGTTCCTGGGTCAGACCGTACTCCTCCATGAGGGTCTGATATCCCCGGGCCTCCTCCGCGGGGTTCAGGTCCTCCCGCTGGAGATTTTCAATGAGGCCCAGCTCCATCACCTTCCGGTCGTCGGCCTCAATGATGACGGCGGGCACCTCCGCCAGACCGGCCAGCTTGGCCGCCCGCCAGCGGCGCTCTCCCGCAATGATCTGGTAGTAGCCGGAGGACAGGCGGCGGACGGTGAGGGGCTGAATAATGCCGTGGATGCGGATGGAATCGGCCAGGTCAGCCAGAGCCTCGGGGTCAAAGCGCTTCCGGGGCTGGTTGAGCCCCGGCTCCACCTGAGAGATGGGGAGGAGGACGGAGCCCTCCCCCTGGGGCTGCAGGTCGGGGTCGCCCAGCAGGGCATTGAGCCCCCGACCCAGGCCTAAATCTGTATTTCGTTTTGCCATGGCGGTACTCCTATTTTAAATGTATACCAGTAGCTGTGCGGAACAGCAGAGGAACTTGTTTCACGTGAAACATCCTCCTTGCAAACCGGGCATCTCTCTAAACTGGAACCCGGCGTCGGCAGTTCCTATTTGGTGCCGCCCGCGGGCGGAGCGGGGGTCAGGCTTTGGCGTGAATGGTCACCATCTCTTGGGCCAGAGCGGTGTAGGCCTCACAGCCCCGGGAGTAGGGGTCGTAGGCGGTGATGGGCTTTCCGTGGCTGGGTGCCTCGGAGAGGCGGACGTTGCGGGGAATGACGGTGGCGTACACCTGGCCTGGAAAGTGGCGCTTCACCTCCTGGGCCACCTGGAGGGACAGGTTGGTGCGGCTGTCAAACATGGTCAGCAGCACCCCCTCCAGGGCCAGGGAAGGGTTGAGACCCCGCTTCACCAGACGCACGGTGGACAACAGGTCGCTGAGGCCCTCCAGGGCGTAGTATTCGCACTGGACTGGAACCAGCAGAGAGTGGGCGGCACAAAGGGCGTTGACGGTAAGCAGCTCCAGGGAGGGGGGGCAGTCGATGAAGATGTAGTCATAATCGGCCTCCAGGGCCTGGAGGGCCCTTTTGAGAAGGGTCTCCCGGTGATCCAGGGCAATCATCTCAATACCCGCCCCGGCCAGGGCCTTGTTGGAGGGGAGCACATCCCCGTAGGGGGTCTCCACTACTGCCCGTCCCGGTTCCGCCCCGTTGATAAGCACGTCGTAGATGTTGGGGGAGGCGGTGTTCTTGTCCACGCCCATGCCGCTGGTGGCGTTGGCCTGGGGGTCAAAATCGCACAGCAGCACCCGCTTGCCCAGTTGATGAAGGGCGGCGGTAAGATTGACGGTGGTAGTGGTTTTGCCCACTCCGCCCTTTTGGTTGACGACGGCAATAATTTTAGCCATAGACGCCTCCTGTGGTTGGTAAAGACCCTGTCAACTGGGGGGACTGTTTGCAGAGTATCATTATATCAACCACAGGAGGGCTTTTCAACCGTTTTGCCGTGGAATTTACGATTTTATGGAAAACCCTCTGTCCATGGGAGCTGTTCTTCCCGTGCAGCGGTCTGTACCGGGCAGCAAAACTTTGCCCCCAGAGAGGGGACTTTACGCCGGCGCTGTTTCACGTGAAACAAAGCCCCCGCGTGCGGCAAGCACACGCGGGGGCAGGAGGGGAGGTTGAAGAAAGACAGAGAAAGTCAGCCCGGCCGGCGGGGGATATGGATGGTGAGAAGAATTTCCTGGTCTGTGTCCTTTCGCCGGCACTGGGCATTTACCCCTGCTGAGCGCATCAGGTCCAGACTGCGGGTAATGGTGTTGAGGAACAGGCGCACATCCCGGATGAGGAAAGTGGGTTTGCGTCCGCTTTTGGGCGGGGCTTGAGCCAGAATAGATTCCACCAGGGCCTCCGTCTGGGCCACGGTGAGCTGGTCCTCCGCCGTCTTTTGGGCGGCCCTGCGCTGGTCATCCGGGTCCTCCAGGCGCAGCAGGGCCCGGGCATGGCGCTCCGTGCAGCCCGACTGGCACAGAAGCTGCAGCACATCCTCCGGCAGACGCAGCAGCCGCAGCTTGTTGGCCACCGCCGACTGGCTTCGTCCAATGCGCCGGGCCACCTCCTCCTGGGACAGGGCGTAGGTGTCAATGAGGCGGCGCAGGGCCCGGGCCTCCTCCCAGAAGTCCAAATCCTTGCGCTGCAGATTTTCCACCAGAGCCAGCAGGGAAGAGGACTGGCTGTCCGTCTGAATGGACAGGCAGGGCACCTGCTGCAGTCCCGCCAGCTTGGCGGCCCGCAGCCGCCGCTCTCCGGCCACCAGCTCCCAGCCACCCTCCCGGCGGCGCACCGTCAGGGGCTGAAGCACCCCCAGCGCCCGGATGGAGCCGGCCAGCTCCTCCAATTCCTCGGAGGAAAAGCGCTTTCGGGGCTGGTTAGGGTTGGGGAGAATGGACTCCACGGGCAGGAAAAGTACCCGCCCGGTCTCGTACATTCCCTTTTTCGGCATCAGCAGCATAGCCGTTCCCTCCTTGTCCCTTAATCTACCCATAGTTTACCATATTATGGAAAATAAACGGTCGAAATACCGACTTGGAAAAAAATATTTCCCGGGGAGGAGAGAAAAGGCAAAAAAAGCAGGGAAAGGGGGAATTTTGCATAATGAAAAAAAGAAAGTTGCAAATTGGCTTGTAAATAGGGGGCAAGGCATAGTATAATAGCGGCAGAGATGAAGTGGAGTGCGCCCCCTGACGGCACGGGCCCTCAGGACCCGGAGAGAGGAAGGAGAGGTTGGTATGAACAAAAAGCGGCTGCCTCTGGCGGCATGGATTTTTGCAGGACTTTTGGTAGGCATTGTGGCCGGCCTGCTGCTGATGAACGCCACGGTGGCGGGGATGGAGGGCAAGGTATTTGCCAGTACCTATATTAAGCCCTGGGGCGACATTTTCCTGAACCTTCTGAAATTTGTGGTGGTGCCCATTGTGCTCTTTTCCATTGCGGCGGGGGTCATCTCCATGGAGGACATCGGCAGAGTGAGCGCCGTAGGGGGCAAGACGGTGGTCTATTATATGTGTACCACTGCCTTTGCGGTGGTGCTGGCCCTGATTTTGGCCTCCATTGCCAAGGGGGCGGGGCTGTTTGTGGCGCTGAACACCACGGGACTGTCCTACACGCCCCCGGAGGGGCAGAGCATTATGACGGTTATCGTCAACATCTTCCCCTCCAACGCTGTTACCCCCCTGGCTGACGCCACCATGCTGCAGGTGATTGTCATTTCCCTGCTGGTGGGCTTTGGTGTAATACTGGCGGGGGAGCGGGGGCTGGCGGCGGCCCAGCTGATTGACAGCTTCAACGAGGTCTTTATGAAGATCATGGGCCTGATCATTAAGCTCTCACCCATCGGTGTGGCCTTCCTCATCTGTCCGGTGGTGGCAGAAAACGGGCCCAAGATCCTCCAGTATATGGTAGCGGCCCTGGCTGTGGCCTACGTGGGGTACATTGTCCACGCCCTGGTGGTCTACTCCTCCACGGTAAAGCTCCTGGGGGGGCTGTCCCCCCTGGCGTTCTTCAGGGGGATGGCCCCGGCCATGATGATGGCCTTCTCCTCCGCCTCCTCGGTGGGGGCGCTGCCCTTCAACATGGAGTGTACCGAGCGGCTGGGGGCCCGGCGGGAGGTCACCTCCTTTGTGCTGCCCCTAGGGGCCACCATCAACATGGACGGCACTGCCATCTACCAGGGGGTGTGTGCGGTGTTCATTGCCTCCGCCTACGGCATTGATCTGACTCTGGGGCAGATG
This sequence comes from uncultured Oscillospiraceae bacterium, assembly GCA_944385675.1. Lineage (GTDB taxonomy): Bacteria > Bacillota > Clostridia > Oscillospirales > Oscillospiraceae > Lawsonibacter. The sequence goes on along the minus strand of CALWYD010000129.1, from coordinate 25,306 downwards.
GCCACCATTGTCCTCACCGCCACCCTGGCCTCGGTGGGCACTGCGGGGGTACCCGGGGCGGGCATGGTAATGCTGGCCATGGTACTTCAGAGCGTCAATGTGCCGGTGGAGGGTATCGCTCTGGTGGCGGGCATCGACCGCATCTTCGACATGGGCCGTACCACGGTGAATATTACCGGGGACGCCGCCTGCGCCCTGATCGTCTCCCACCTGGAGGATAAGAAAGAGGCCCGGTCCCAGGCCCTGCTGAAATGACGTTTTAAACATGGAGGGGGCGCGCCGCTTTTGCGGCGCGCCCCCCTTTTGTCCTTTGGAGCCGGCCGGGGCTACAGAGCGGCCAGACCCCGCTGGATAAGCCGCCCGGTAAAAGCGGCCATCTCCCCGGCGGGGGGCAGCAGGCCGTTTTGCATCCAGGACTGGATGAGGCCCAACGACCCCCACACCACAAACTCCAAGGCATAGTCGAAATGGGCCTCCTCCGCCCCCACGGGATAGGCCCCCTGCCAGTCCCCGGCGCACTTGTCCCGGATAACGGCATACAGCCGCCGGAAGAAGGGATCCTTTGCCTGGCCGGTGAGCAGCACGGGGATCAGATCCCGGTTGTCCTCCACAAAGCAAAATACCCGCTCCAGCACCGGGGTGAGATCTCCCTGGAGCTGTTGGGCGGTGTAGCCGGACAGCAGCTCTCCCAGGGCGTCAAACAGCTGGTTTTCATACTGCTCCAGCATGTCGTAGATGTCCCTGTAGTGGGCGTAGAAGGTGCCCCGGTTCACATCTGCCCGTTGGGTCAATTCCCGCACAGTGATACACCGCAGCTCCTTCTCCCCCAGCAGCTGGGTGAGGGCCTGGCGCAGCCGGGCCCGGGTGCGGCGTACCCGCCGGTCCTCCTCCTGCCGGGGTGGAACGGAGCGGTCAGACTGAGCAGTCATAGGTAATCCCTCCCTCTGAGAATTTACAAAAACTTAATAAAGATAATGGACATAAATCAATATTTCTGTCCGGTTTTGAACAGGAGCGGGACAATCTGCCCCTTGTCTCTCCCTTTTTAAATTCTATAATAGAGAAGATAAGAAAAATAATCAACACCTGTTTTGTAACGGACAGGAGGATGGGTATGGCCTATATTGAACTGGAACACGTGGTCAAGCGCTACAAGATGGGGGAAGTGACCATCACAGCGGCAGACGATGTCACCTTTTCCATTGAGAAGGGGGAGTTTGCAGTGATTGTGGGCCCCTCCGGAGCGGGAAAGACCACGGTTTTAAATATTTTGGGAGGGATGGACGCCTGCGACGGGGGGAGCATTACCGTGGACGGGCAGCTGGTCAGCGGCTATAACAGCCGGCAGCTGACCACCTACCGCCGCTACGATATCGGCTTTGTCTTCCAATTTTACAACCTGGTGCAGAATCTTACTGCCTTGGAGAACGTGGAGCTGGCCGCCCAGATTTGTAAAAACCCCCTGCCCGCGGGGCAGATGCTGGAGAAGGTGGGGCTGGCCCATCGGATGAACAACTTTCCCGCCCAGCTCTCCGGGGGAGAGCAGCAGCGGGTGGCCATTGCCCGGGCCCTGGCCAAGAACCCCAAGCTGCTGCTGTGCGACGAGCCCACGGGGGCGCTGGACTATGTGACGGGCAAGTCCATTTTGAAGCTGCTTCAGGACACCTGCCGTGAGGAGGGGATGACGGTGGTGGTTATCACCCACAACAGCGCCATTGCCCCCATGGCCGATCAGGTAATCCACGTGAAAAACGGCCGGGTGGATCGGGTGGAGCACAACGCCCACCCCACTCCGGTGGAGGAAATTGAGTGGTAGCCGGGAGAAGGCCAGATACAAAATGAAATTTTTACTATAGATATTACAAATAGGATTAAAATTTCCCGGGAAAGGAGGGGGCAGGGATGAAAAAGCGCACAGGACAGGGGCCCAGCCGGCTGCTCACAGATGCCTTTCGGGAGATTGTCCGCACCCGCAGCCGCTTTGTCTCTCTGATGGTCCTCTCCGCCCTGGCGGTGTGTTTTCTGGCGGGGCTGCGGGCCACTGCCCCGGACATGAAGCTGTCGGCCGACCGGTATTTTGACGCCCAGCGCCTTATGGATCTGCGGGTGGCGTCCACTCTGGGGTTGACGGAGGAAGATGTGGCCGCCCTGGGGTCGCAGCCCGGGGTGATTTTGGCCCGGGGAGCCTACACGGTGGATGCCATTTTGCCCTGGGAGAGCAACGACTACATTATAAAGGTGCTCTCCCTCAGCGACGGGGTGAACCTGCCCGCCCTGGTGGAGGGGCGGATGCCCCGGGGGACGCAGGAGTGCCTGGTGGAGCCCCGTCTGCTCACCGAGTCAGGACTGGAGCTTGGGGATGTCATCACCCTGGATACGGGCACAGGGGACTATGAGGGGGCCCTGGAATGGGACAGTTATACCATTGTAGGCACCGCCGACAGCCCCCTGTATATTGGGGTGGAGCGGGGCAGCTCCACCTTGGGCACAGGGAAGGTGTCCGCGTATATACTGCTGCCCCAAGAGGCCTTTGCTATGGACTACTATACCGATGCCTACCTGCTCATAGAGGGGGCGGCGCAGCTGGAGACCTACAGCGACGGCTACGAGGAGCTGATGGAGGACTGCACCCACCAACTGGAGGAGCTGGCCGACCTGCGGGCCCCTCTGCGCCGGGAGGAGATTGTGGGGGAGGCCAACGAAAAAATTGCCGACGCCCAGGCCGAGCTGGACAAGGCGAAGGAGGAGGCGGAGGCGGAGCTGGCGGATGGCCGGCAGGAGCTGGAGGACGCCCGGCGGGAGCTGGACGAGGGCTGGGACGAGTACTACGACGGCCTGGAGGAGTACCGGGAGGGCCAGCGGGAGCTTCAAGATCAGGTGGCCCAGGCCCAGGCGGAGATTGCTGACGGGGAGCGGGAGCTCCAGGACGCCCGGCAGGAGCTGGACGATGGGAAGGCAGAGCTGGAGGACGCCCGGCAGGAGCTGGACGAGGGCTGGGCGGAGTACTATACCAACTACGCCGACTACACCCAGGGCCTGAGGGACTACCAGGAGGGGGAGGCGGAGTACCAGGAGGGAAAGCAGAAGTATGAGGACGGGAAAGCGGAGTATGAGGAAGGACTGAAGGAGTACGAGGACGGGGTGCGCCAAATAAACTCCGCCCTGAGAACCCTTCAGCAGCAGGAGCAAGTCTATGCCCAGGGGGTGGAGCAGTTCAATACCCTGTTGGACACCATCCTGGCCCCTCTGGGGCAAAGCGGCATGGTGCTTACCCGGGAGGAACTGGTGGCTGCCCTGAAGCAGGAGGCGGGCAGTTCCGCCCCTGCCCCGGCGCCCACCCCTGACGGGGGTGAGGATCAGGAGGATCCGGTGGAGGACGCCGGGCAGGGAGGTCAAAACGGCTCTCTCCCGGAGCAGACTCCAACCCCGGAGGGGGAAGCCGGACAGGGGGAGAGCCAGTCCGGCTCTCTCCCGGGGCAGTCCACCCAGCCGGCGGGGGCTGGGGAACAGGCCTCTACCTCTGCACTTCTGGCCCGGGCGTCGGACCAGGTCACGGTGCTGTCTCTGTCCGCCCGGGGCGGGACGGTCACCCAGGCAGTGGACGGGGTGCTTTCGGGGATGATCGGCCAGCTGGAGGCGGGCATTGCCTCGGGGGAGGCCCAGCTGGCCTCCCTGGAGGGGCAGCTGGCCGCGGCCCAGCAGGCCGTTGAAAGCCTGCCGGGGCAGCTGGAGCAGCTGCGCGGGGAAATTGCCGCCGCCCAGGAGGCGGGGGAGGACACCGCCGCCCTGGAGGGGCAGCTGACTGCCCTGGAGGAACAGCTGGAGGCGGCACAGGCCAATATCCCTCAGTTCCAGGCCGGGGTGGCCGAGCTGGAGGGGCGGCTGCGGGGGCTGGAGGAGCAGAAGGCGGCCATCCCCCAAAACTCGGCCGCCCTGCTGGCCAATCAGGCCCAGCTGGAGGCGGGCCGGGCCCAGCTGGACAGCGGCTGGACTTCCTACTATGTGGGCAAGGGCCGGCTGGAGCAGGCCGCTCAGGAGCTGGAGGAGGCCAGAATAGAGCTGGAGGACGCCAAGGCGGAGCTGGCGGCTGGCCGGCTGGAGCTGCTGACGGGCAAGTACGAGCTGGACGACGCCCGGTTCCAGTTGGAGGACGCGCTGGCGGAGCTCCAGGACGGGGAGCGGGAGTACGCCCAGGGCCTTGCCGACTATGAGCAGGGGGAGCTGGACTACGCCGACGCCCTTGTGGAGCTGCAGGACGCCCGGGACACCCTGGCTCGTGAGCAGGCGGAGGGCGAGGCCGAGCTGCGGGACGCAGGGGCCGAGCTGGACGAGGCCCTGGTGGAGCTGCGGGACGGAGAGGCGGAGTACGCCGACGGCCTTAGGGAGTACCAGGAGGGGGAGGCGGAAGCTCAGGAAAAGATTTCTGACGCCCAGGAGGAGCTGGACAGGGCCCGCCGGGACCTGGAGAGCATTGAGGAGAGTACCTGGTATGTCCTGGACCGGAACACCAACATGGGCTATGTGAGCTACTCCATGGACGCCGACCGCATGGGCAACCTGGCCAGTGTATTTCCCCTGATTTTCTTCCTGGTGGCCGCCCTGGTGTGCCTGACCACCATGACCCGCATGGTGGAGGAGCAGCGGGTGACCATCGGAGGGCTGAAGGCCCTGGGCTACTCCAAGGGGGCCATTGCGGTGAAGTACGTGGGCTACGGCTTCCTAGCCAGTGCCCTGGGCTCCCTGATGGGGCTGGCGGTGGGGCTGAGCCTGCTGCCCTGGATCATCTGCACCGCCTGGGGCATTATCTATGACGTGGGGGAGATCTGCTACAGCCTGGAGCCCCTTACCTCCACCCTGGCCTGCCTGGCGGCGGTGGGGACGGTGACCCTGTCGGCTCTGGCGGCCTGCTTCTCCACCCTGACGGCGGTGCCCGCCCAGCTTATGCGGCCCAAGGCGCCCCCCATGGGGAGGCGCATTCTGCTGGAGCGGGTAGAGCCGGTGTGGCGGCGGCTGTCCTTCAACTACAAAATTACCCTGCGCAACCTCTTCCGCTACAAGAAGCGGTTTTGGATGACGGTGGCGGGCATCGGGGGCTGTGCCGCCCTTATTGTCACTGCCTTTGGCCTGCGGGACTCCATCTTTGAAATTATGGATACCCAGTACGACCAGATCTATCGCTACACCGCCCAGGTGGGGCTGGTGGACAAGGTGACGGCGGGGGAGCTGCGGGAGGTGGAGCAGGCCCTGGAGAACAGCCCCCTGGTGGAGGGGTACATGACAAGCCACAGCGAATCGGTTACTGCCCGCACCGACGCCTACAGCGTGGAGTGTACTATTCAGACGTCGGGCAGCCAGCAGGAGCTGGAGCAGTTTGTGAACCTGCGCCACCGCACCGACTCAGAGCCGGTGGTGCTGCCTGAGGATGGTGTGGTGCTCACCGAGAAGCTGGCCAAGCTGCTGGGGGTGGCCGCCGGGGATACCATCACCCTGGAGGGGGATCAGACGGTGGAGGCCCGGGTGGCCGACATTACCGAGCACTACATTCAGCATAACGTCTACCTCACGGACACCTATTACCAGACCCTCTTTGGCCAGGCGCCGGAGGACAACGTGGTGCTGGTGGACTATGACCCGGAGGCGGCGGGGGCCCAGGAGCTGGCCACGGAGCTGGTGGCCCTGGACGGGGTGACCACCCTCACCCTCAACGAGGACACCCGGCGCACCTTTACCTCCAGCCTGGAGAGTGTGGACTACGCGGTGCTGCTCATCATCGTGTGCGCGGCGGCCCTGGCCTTTGTGGTGCTCTACAACCTGACCAATATCAACATCACCGAGCGGCTGCGGGAGCTGGCCACTTTGAAGGTGTTGGGCTTCTATGACCGGGAGCTGTCGGCCTACATCTACCGGGAAAACGTGATTCTCACTGTCTTCGGGGTGGGTCTTGGGATGGTGCTGGGCAAGGTGCTGCACCAGTGGCTCATTCTGACGGTGGAAATTGATATGCTCATGTTCGGACGGGTTTTGCTGCCCCAGAGCTATGTGTGGGCGGTGGCCCTGACGGTGGTCTTCTCCCTGCTGGTAAATCTGGCGGCCCACCGGAAGCTGAAGGGGCAGGACATGGTGGAATCCCTCAAGACCGTGGAATAGATCCCGCCCGGCGGGCCGCCTGGAGAGGTGGCCCGCCGGGGCTTTTTCCCCGGGGGAGAGCGGGGAGATGCAGCTCGGGAGAGGGAGGGAGAAAATTTTTGTGGAGGATGGGGGAAAGAATTTTAAAAAAGGGATTGCAGACGGGGAAAAATTCCTGTAAAATAATTGCCATCGACATAATCTGCGTGGCCCGTACCTTCGGGCCACTGTCATTTTTTCGGGAAGGGCGGACTGAGGGGCATGGAGCTTCTGAAACAGCGCATCCGGCAGGATGGTACGGTGAAGGGCACCGACGTGCTGAAGGTGGACAGTTTTTTGAACCACCAGATGGATGTGGACCTGTTTGCGGAGATTGGCAGGGAGTTTCTGCGCCGGTTTGACGGCTGCGGCGTGAACAAGATTTTGACCATCGAGGCCTCGGGCATCGGGATCGCTTGTGTCACGGCGCAGTTTTTTCACTGCCCGGTAATTTTTGCCAAAAAGAGCCAGACCAAAAATATTGACGGAGAGGTCTATACCACCCAGGTGGAGTCATTTACCCACGGCCGGGTATACGACGTCATTGTGTCCAAGCGGTTTTTGGGTCCGGAGGACAAGGTGCTGATTATTGATGACTTTCTGGCCAACGGCGCGGCGCTGGAGGGGCTCATCGACCTGGTCAACCAGGCGGGGGCTCAGCTGGCCGGGGCAGGCATTGTGATTGAAAAGGCCTTCCAGCCGGGCGGGGCGCGCCTGCGGGCCCAGGGGGTTCGGGTGGAGTCCCTGGCCCGAATTCAGTCCATGAGCCAGGAGACGGGCATTGTATTTACCGACGACTGAGGTGGGCAAAAGAGCCGGGGCGGCGGAAAGACCGACCCCCTTATGGGGTTAAAACCGGGAAAAACCGGTTTTAATATATTCAGGAGGAAAAGAAACCAAAATCTACAAGGAGGACAACCAGAAATGAAGAAGATCCTTGCCATGGCCCTTGCGCTGGCCATGACCGTATCCATGGCCGCCTGCGGCAGCAGCGGCTCCAACAGCAGTGCCGGTTCTGCCGGATCCGCCGGTTCCGCCGGCAGCGCCGGGGACGTGAGCAGTGAGGGAAACGCCGACTTCAAGGTGGGCGCCATTTATATTAACAGCAAGAGCGACACCGCCGGTTATACCTACGCCCACAACCACGGCATTACCACCGCCATGGAGGAGCTGGGCCTGGACACCGCCACCCAGCTGGTCATCCGGGACGAGGTGCTGGAGGACTATGATGCCGTAGCCACCGCCGTGGACACCCTGGTGGGTGAGGGCTGCAACATCATCTTCGGTATCTCCTTTGGCTACATGCAGGCCATGAACGATAAGGCCGCCGAGTACCCCGACGTGATGTTCTCTCACGCCACGGGCTATATGTCCAACGACACCAACTTTAACAACTACTTCGGCCGGGCCTACCAGGCCCGCTATCTGGCGGGCATTGCCGCCGGCTTGAAGAGCCTGGAGATGGGCAACAACAACGTGGGCTATGTGGCCGCCTACGGCCGGCAGTACGCTGAGACCGCCTCCGGCATCAACGGCTTTGCCCTGGGTGTGCAGGCTGTCAACCCCGACGCCGTCGTCTATGTGAAGGAGCTGGGCAACTGGGCCGACGAGGTCAACGAGTCCGCCTTTGCCAAGGAGCTCATCGAGTCCTACAACTGCGGCGTCATCTCCCAGCACTGTGACTCCGCCCAGCCCCAGATTGCCGCCCAGGACGCCGGCGTGTTCGGCTGCGGTTACAACTCCGACATGACCGCCGACGCCCCCAACGCCCACCTCACCGCGGCCATCTGGAACTGGGACGTGTACTACAAGACCGCCATTGAGGCGGCCATGACCTGCGGCGGCGCCGAGAACTTTGTCACTGCCATGGGCGGCCCGGCCTACTACGGCGGCCTGAAGGAGAACTTCGTGGACGTGTCCCCTCTGAACGAGGCCACCGTGGCCCAGGGCACCCAGGCTGCCATTGACGCGGTGCGGGAGCTCATCGTCTCCGGCGCCTGGGACGTGTTCTCCGGCGTGAAGCTCCACGTTACCGTTAACGAGGACGGCACCGCCACTGTGGAGCAGGAGGAGGCCCCCCTGCTGTGCGACGGCCAGGAGCTGGTGGACGGCGCCCTGGTGGAGCGGGACGCCCAGGTAGTGGAGGCCGGCGGCCCCTCTGTGGAGGACGGGGTTATCACCGGTACCATGAACTACTTTGTGGAGGGCGTGGAGGACGCCTGAGTCCCTTTGCCCAAGACCCGAAGAGCTTGCGCCCGGGCCGGCCGAATCCGGTCGGCCCGGCGCTTTTTCCCCGCCGGCAGGCGGGGGCCGACCGCCGCTCTGCGCCCCGGCCTCCGGGGCACAGAGGAGCGGCCGGACGCGGACGCGGGGGCGGCGGGGCCGCCCCGGAGTAAGGAGGAATTGTTACCATGGAGCAGCAGCCCTACGCCATTGAGATGCGGGGGATCACCAAGACCTTCGGCAGCGTGGTGGCCAACAGGGACGTGAGCCTCACCCTGCGCCGGGGGGAGATCCTGGCCCTGCTGGGGGAGAACGGCTCGGGCAAGACCACCCTGATGAACATGCTCTCGGGGATCTACGCCCCGGACAGGGGGGAGATCCTGGTGGACGGACAGCCGGCGGCCATTCACTCCCCGGAGGACGCCAAGCGTCTGGGCATCGGCATGGTGCATCAGCACTTTAAGCTGGTAGACGTGTTCTCCGCTGCCGACAACATCTGGATGGGCAAGGAGAAAGCGGGCTTTGTGCTGGGCAAAAACCGGTATGAGGAGATCGCCCAGACCGCCCGGCGCTTCGGCTTTGAGCTGGACCCCAAAAAGCGGGTGCGCAACATGGCCGTCAGCGAGAAGCAGACCCTGGAGATTGTGAAGGTACTCTATTATGGGGCCAAAGTGATTGTCCTGGACGAGCCCACCGCCGTTTTGACGGTGCAGGAGATCCAAAAGCTCTTTGGGGTGCTGCGGCGGATGAAGGAGGAGGGCCACTCCATTATCATCATCACCCACAAGCTTAACGAGGTGCTGGAGATCTCCGACCGGGTAGCCATCCTGCGCAAGGGGGAGTATATCACCACGGTGGACACGGCCTCCACCAACGAGCAGCAGCTCACTGAGTACATGGTGGGACGGAAGGTGGATTTGAACATCGACCGCCCGGTGGTGGAAAAGACCAAGCCCCTGCTGGAGATCCGGGATTTGACCATCCGCAGCGACGAAGGGGCGGTGGCCATCGACCATGTGAACTTCTACATCCGGGGGGGCGAAATGCTGGGGGTGGCGGGCATCGCCGGCTGCGGCCAGAAGGAGCTGTGCGAGGCCATCGCCGGCCTGCGCCCCATCCAGTCCGGGCAGATGATCCACAAGGGGGAGAACATCGTGGGCCTCTCCCCCAAGGCCATTCTGGACAAGGGCATCTCTATGTCCTTCATCCCGGAGGATCGGCTGGGCATGGGGCTGGCCCCCTCCCTGTCCATTACAGACAACATGATCCTGAAGAGCTATCAGGACACGAAGGGGCCCATGGTAAACCGGAAGAAGGGAAAAATCCGGGCGGAGTGGGTCATTGAGGAGCTGGGGGTGGTTACCCCCTCCGCGGATACGCCGGTGCGGCGGCTGTCCGGCGGTAATGTGCAGAAGGTGCTGCTGGGCCGGGAGATTTTGGCCGCCCCCAACGTGCTTATTACCGCCTACCCGGTGCGGGGGCTGGACATCAACTCCTCCTACGCCATCTACAACATCCTCAACCTCCAGAAGGAGAAGGGGGTAGGCATCCTCTTTGTGGGGGAGGACCTGGATGTGATGATGGCCCTGTGCGACAAGATTATGGTTCTGTGCCACGGAAAGGTCATGGGGGTGGTTCACGCCCACAAGACTACCAAGGAGGAGCTGGGGCTGATGATGACTGGGGCGCTGGATCTCACCAACAGGTACGAGGACAAGCCCGCCGGCTTTGCCCGGGACACCAACATCCCGCCCCAGCAGACCCCGGAGAAGGAGGAGGAGTGAGATGCGCTTTCATGTGGTAAAGCGGGACAGCTGCCCGCTGTGGAAGCGGCTGGCCCTCTATGTGGGTGCGGTGGCCGCCGCCCTGGTGCTGGGGGGGCTGCTGCTGCTGGCCCTGGGGGTAAACCCGGTGGCCTACTACAGCCGCATGTTCACCATGGGCATGGTGGGCAACAAGATTGCCTACAAGTCCTTTGAAAACTACCTGAAGGTCTTTGTGCCCCTGGTCCTCACTGCGGTGGCCCTGTCCCTGGCCTTCAAAATGCGCTTTTGGAATATCGGGGGGGAGGGCCAGTTCATCCTGGGGGCGGTGGCCGCCTCCGCTGTGGCCTTTCAGGCCGGGCCGGTGCTGCCCGGGGCGGTCACCCTGCTGCTTATGTGCCTGTGCGCCATGCTGGCTGCGGGGCTGTACGGGACCCTGGCTGCGGCGCTGAAGGTGAAGTTTGGTACCAACGAGACCCTGATGACCCTGATGCTCAACTACATCGCCCTCTATTTTCTCACCTTCCTGGGGGAGACAAAGGCCACCTGGAACTTCTTTCTGGACCCCACCTCCGCCCGGCCCATCTTCGTCAGCTTTGCCAAGACGGTGTCCTTTCCCAGGATCCCCATGGGCAAGTTCGGGCTGAACGTGTGCGTGCTGTTCACCTTTGCGGTGGGGGCGCTGGTCTTTGTCTACCTGCGCTCCACCAAGCAGGGCTATGAGATTGCCGTGGTGGGGGACAGCGCCGGCACCGCCCGCTACGCAGGCATGAAGGTGAACACCATCGTGCTGCGCACGGTGTTTCTCTCCGCCTGCCTCATTGGGCTGGCCGCCGCCTTCAAGGTGGGCACCGCCGGCATTCTGTCCACCAACATCACCGATGACGTGGGCTGGACGGGGATCATCGTGGCCTGGCTGGCCCAGATGAACACGGCGGTTATCTTCCTGGTCTCCGCCCTCATTGCCATGCTCCAGTACGGTTCCGATGTGGCCGCCGCCACCGTCTCCCAGGTGGACTCCAGCTTTGCAAACATGCTCCAGGGGGCCATTTTGTTCCTGGTGCTGGCGGCGGATTTTTCCACCCGCTTCCGGGTGGTGCTTGAGGGGAAAGGAGGCAGGAAGCATGGGGCCTGAGATGGACAAGCTGGGGGTGGTAACCACCTTCCTGCACAACATTGTGGTGTATAATATCCCCCTGCTCTACGGCACGGTGGGGGAGATCATGGTGGAGAAGTCAGGCAGCCTGAACCTAGGTGTGGAGGGCATCATGGCCGTGGGAGCCATTTTCGGCTACATCGTGGGCTGCTACGCCAACAGCCTGGGGGTGGGTATTCTCACCGCCTTTGCGGCGGGGGCCCTGTGCGGGCTTCTCTTCGCGGTGCTCACCGTCTCTCTCCAGGCCAACCAGAACATCACCGGCCTGACCCTGACCACCTTCGGCCTGGGGGTCTACTTCTTCGTGGGCAACGGGGTGAAGGCGGTGCGGTGGCCTGCCATGAACGACTACCCCGCCATCAAGGAGGGCTTTGCCGACATCGCCATCCCGGGACTGTCCCAACTGCCTGTGGTGGGCCGGGGGCTGTTTGACCACAACCTGCTGGTCTATCTGGGGGTGGCGGTAGCCCTGGCCATGTGGTGGTACCTGCGGTACACCCGGCCCGGCCTGCGGCTGCGGGCAGTGGGGGAGAACCCCGCCTCCGCCGACTCGGTGGGGGTCAACGTCAAGCGCATGAAGTACCTGCACATCTGCCTGGGCTGCGGCATCATGGGGGTGGGAGGCTACTACATGGGGCTGAATATGTCCGGATCCTTCAACAGCAGCTGCTGGATCAACGGCTATGGATGGATTGCCGTGGCCCTGGTCATCTTTGCCAACTGGAACCCCGCCCTGGCCATTCTGGGCACCTTTATCTTTGGATTTTTCAACACCCTGCGGGTGTCGGGCTCCAGCCTGGCCGCAGCCTTTCCAGGCCCTCTGGGCTGGCTTGCGGCGGTGCCCAGCCAGCTCTACCAGGCCCTGCCCTTCCTGATCACTGCCGTGGTGCTGGTGCTCACTTCGGTGCGCAAGCGGGAGGGCTCCGGCCTGCCCGCCTCCCTGGGGCTGAACTACTTCCGGGAGGAGCGCTGACGCCCCTCCCGCCCGGCTTCGGTTCCCCGGAGAATGGCTATCCAGCGCCCCCTGCTCGGCAGGGGGCGCTTTTTCGCCTGCTCCCCTCCGGTTCTATTTTCTCCCTGGGAGACATAAGATGGACAGACACAGCCGGCGGGCAAGGGGGGGATACTGTGGCGGACAAAAGAGACGGGCAAATGGGACGTGCCCTGCGGCGGGGGGCAGCCCTGGCCCTGGCCCTGGTGGGAATATGGGGCGCGGGTATGACAGCAGACTTCTCCGCCCTGGAGGCCGGGGTAGCCCTCTGGGGGGAAAGGGCCCGGCCGGCGGCTTTGCTGGAGGGGCAGCTGGGCTGGAGCCCGCAGGAGGAACGGCTGACGGGCTGGGGGAGGCTGCTGCTGGGCCAGTCCGCCCTGCTCTCGGCGGGGGAGGAGCTGATATCTCCCGCTTCCCCGGTTCCAGAGGGGGAAGGGGAGCCGGATCCCCAGGTGCTGGATGGGGATGGGGAGGACCAGGAGGAGCCCGACCTGCAGCCCTCCACCCAGGACGGGGATATTGTGGAGATGACCGGCCAGGGGAAGGAGGCCAGCCAGTATGTCCATCAGGGGGGCATCTATCTCTATAACCGCACAGGGAAGGAGCTGGACGCCTCCGTGCTGTCGACGGGGACAGTGGATGTGTCCCCGGGGGAGGGCCCTCAAATCCTGATTGTCCACACCCACGGCAGCGAGGCCTATTCCCAGTCCGACGGGGACACCTATGAGGAAAGCGACCCCTACCGCACCACCGACTGCACCCACAACGTGGTTCGGGTGGGGGAGGAGATAGCCACGGTGTTCCGGGCCCACGGCTTTCAGGTCATCCACGACACCAATCTGTACGACTATCCCGCATACAACGGGGCCTATGAACGCTCCCTGGCGGCGGTCAATCAGTGGCTGGAGGAGTACCCCACCATCCAGGTGGCGCTGGACGTACACCGGGACGCCCTAGTGGGCAGCCAAGGGGAGGTCTACAAGCTGGTGAGCACGGAGGCAGGGGAAAAGGTGGCCCAGGTAATGCTGGTGGTGGGCAGTGACGAAAATTCCGGGGCCCATCCCCGGTGGCAGGACAATCTGGCCTTTGCCGTGCTGCTGCAGAAGGAGTTGGTGCGGGGATATACCAGCCTGGCCCGGCCCATTGTGCTGCGCAGCAGCAGCTATAACCAGCAGGTGTGCCCCGGTTCCCTGCTGGTGGAGGTGGGGGGCCACGGGAACACCCTGTCGGAGGCCATTGCCGGGGCCCGGCTGTGGGCGGACAATGTGGCCCGGACGCTGCTGACTCTGAAAGAGGAGTGAGGGGGCTGCGGGAGGGGCGGGTTGCAAAACCCGCCCCCGTGATGTAAACTGGGGCAAAGGCGGTGAGACAGGTGAACCACGAGGGGTTTATGAGGGAGGCCCTGGAGCTGGCCCGGCAGGCGGGGGCGGAGGGCGACGTGCCGGTGGGCTGCGTCATTGTGAAGGACGGGGTCATTGTGGGCCGGGGGCGCAACCGCCGGGAGGAGCGGGGGGACGCCACCGCCCATGCGGAGCTGGAGGCCATCCGGGATGCCTGCGGGCGTCTGGGGAGCTGGCGGCTCCACGGCTGTACCCTGTACGTCACTCTGGAGCCCTGCCCCATGTGTGCCGGGGGCATCATCAATGCCCGGATTGACACGGTGCGCTACGGGGCCCGGGACGGGAAGGCGGGCTGCTGCGCCTCGGTGCTCAACCTCTTTGAAGAGGGGTTTAACCACCGTCCCCGCATCTACCAGGGCCCTCTGGAGCAGGAGTGTCGGCAGGTGCTGCAGGAGTTTTTTCAGGGACTTCGGGGACCGGAGGAAAAGATTTAATGCTTTTGTAACAATTGAGGGTGACTTTTTTAATAAAGCCCGGGTACACTGATTCTCGTAAGGCAAGAACATCTTTTCATTCTATCCTCCAAATTTCGAGGGGCCGGCGGAACACTTCGCCGGCCTTTCCCTTTGCCCAAAAAAGATTTAAAACTTATGTAACAACTTCTGTTGGAATTGTTAATAACTCTCCTGTATCATAAAACCTGCAAGAGCAAGAGACAATTCGTTTCATTTTAATCCTCTTTTTCAATGGTGGGCCCGGGTGCTTTGGAGCTGGCGCCCGGGCTTTACCATTTGGCAAGGGAAGCAAAAAAGGACCCCCTGCGGCAGCCGCGCCGCAGGGGGTCCTTTTTATAAACTAAGTAGCTGCGCCGGTTAAGGCGTCAGCAGATGGGTTCAGCACTTCTCGAAAATGGTGGCCACACCCTGACCGCCGCCGATGCACAGGGTAGCCAGGCCGCGCTTGGCCTCGGGGCGCTTGGCCATCTCGTGGAGCAGGGTGACGATGATCCGGGCGCCGGAGGCTCCAACGGGGTGGCCCAGGGCAATGGCGCCGCCATTGACGTTGACCTTGCTCATGTCGAACTTCAGCTCCCGGGCCACGGCCACGGACTGGGCAGCAAAGGCCTCGTTGGCCTCAATGAGATCCATGTCGTCGATGGTCAGGCCGGCCTTAGCCATAGCCTGGCGGGAGGCGGGCACAGGACCCACGCCCATAATCTTGGGATCCACGCCGCCCTGGCCCCAGGAGACCAGCTTGGCCATGGGCTTCAGGCCGTACTTCTTCACGGCCTCGCCGGAGGCCAGGATGATGGCGGCGGCGCCGTCATTGATGCCGGAGGCGTTGCCGGCGGTGACCCGCTGCTGGCCCTTATCGGGGGAATCCTGGAAGCCGGTGGGCTCAAAGGTATGGGTGACGGCGGGGGCGGGGGACTCGGGGCCCACGGGGAAGGCGCCCTTCAGCTTGCCGATGCTCTCGGGGGTGACGCCGGCGCGGGGGAACTCGTCCACCTTAAACTCCACGGTCTCCTTCTTCTTCTTCACCATGACGGGAACAATCTCGTCGTTGAAGCGGCCGGAGTTAATGGCGGCCTCGGCCTTGTTCTGGGAGGCGGCGGCAAACTGATCCAGCTCCTGGCGGGAGATGCCCCACACGTCGCAGATATTCTCGGCGGTGGTGCCCATGTGGTAGTTGTTGAAGGCGTCCCACAGTCCGTCCTTAATCATGGTGTCAACCACCTTCTTGTCCCCCATGCGGGCGCCCCAGCGCTCGGCGGGCAGGGCATAGGGGGCGGCGGACATGTTCTCAGTGCCGCCGGCCACAATGATCTCGGCGTCGCCGGCCAGGATGGTGCGGGCGGCCTCGATGACGCTCTTCATGCCGGAGCCGCACACCATACCCACGGTGTAGGCGGGGACGGAGACGGGCACGCCGGCCTTGACGGCGGCCTGGCGGGCCACGTTCTGGCCCAGGGCGGCGGTGAGGATGCAGCCGAACATGACCTCGTCCACCTGCTCAGGCTTCACGCCGGCCCGGTTGAGGGCCTCCTTAATGACGATGGCGCCCAGATCCGCAGCGGGGGTGTCCTTCAGAGAGCCACCAAAGGAACCAATGGCGGTGCGGCAGCAGTTGACAACATAGATTTCCTTCATAGTGTCTGTTACCTCCAAAATTTGGTTTTGACGCCCCCGAGGGACGCCCTAATTTTCTGCTCTTGCTTTTTGATTATATCGGAGCGTGTCCCAAAAATCAATGAAATTTTCTGTGCTTTCTGGCCGTGTTTCTGTCTGAGAGTGACAAGAAGCAGGAGAAAAAGAAGGGAAGAGCCCAGTTTCCCAACAAAATTGTTAAAACATTCACAAAAAGCACATCCGAAAAAGCGGTCCCCGCCGCTCCAGGTCGGGCCCGGGACGGCGGGGACAGGGGTTGAAGGGAGAAACAGGGCTGGATCCCGGTTACGGCAGGGGAATGGCCTGACCGGTGGGCTCGGCCTGTTCCGTATCAGGGATAGCCTGGGTGCTGTCGCTGTGGGGGATAAGCTGGTATTGTTCTCCCAGGCTGCCGTACTGCTCCAGCCAGGCCAGGGTGCTGGAGGCGGAGGGGGTGAGGGTGATGGTAAACTCCCGGTAGTACGTGTCCCCGGACTGGTCGGGCAGTTCAAAGGAGAAGCCCAGGTCGGTGATATAGGTGCCCTCCCAGCGCTCCTGGTTTTCAAAGGGGTAGCGCAGGCCAATGCGGCCCTGGGCAAAGTCCTCCTGCACCGCCTGCCACAGCTGCTCCAGCTGCTGGGGGGTGGCCCCCTCCAGGAAGTAGTAGTCCTGCTGGACATCTTCGCGTCCGGAGAGAAGGGGGAGGAGCCGGACAGGATTCAGGTAGGCCTCCACCAGCCGGCCCTGGGCGTAGGTGTCCAGGCCGTAGGCCAGGCGGGCCATGTCCCGGTCCTCTGCCAGGCGGCAGTAGAGGTTGGAGACCGTCCCTTCCGTCTCTGTCTCCTCCTGGAAGATGGGGACGGAGTAATACTGGCGGGTGAAGGAGCGGTTTCCGTCCAGGGTATAGTACAGGGACAGAGAGAAATAGTTATCCCCAGGGTCGTAGGTGGGGGAGTCATACTGGTTTCGCGCTCGCTCCTCCACGATGGCCTGGTGCAGGGCCAGGAAAGGGGCAATGTCCTCGGGGCGGGTAAATTCCAAATCCAGGGAGCGGCCTTCATCATAGGGGGCGCCCATGCCCATGTGTACGGAGAGAGCGGTCACCTGTTCCGGGTCGGGCACTCGGGTCTCGATGCCCATTACATCGGTAAAGCAGGCCAGACACAGCAGGCTCATGATGGCGAAAGCGGCCAGGGCCCGCTTCCAGGCTCTCAGCACCCGGAAAGACTTTTTCAGCAGCATCTCCGCGGCGAAGAAGCCGGCCAGGGACCAGAGTACCACGCACACGGACAGGAAGGCGGCGTCCTCTGACCAGGAGAAGAACAGGGCGGTGGCCATGCCGAAGCTCAGCCCCACGCAGAAGGTCATGCCCCACTGGAAGAGGGGGCGTACCAGAGGGACGGAGACCACGTCCCCCGCCGACTCCACCTGCCGCCGGCGGTAGACCAGCAGGGCCAGCAGGGCCAGCACCAGCCCGGCGGCCACATAGCCCGCCACCGTGGCCGGGGAGGCCAGATGGTACACGCCGCCTATGGAGAGCCCGGTCTCCGGGTCCACCACCAGCTCCCAGCGGCAGGCGTTCCCCAGGGAGTACAGAGGGGTGAGCAGATCCACCACCAGGGAGGAGGCGGAACGGCTGTAGCCGTAAAAGAACTGAGACAGCAGCAGGGTCACCAGGCCGTACACGCCCCCGCAAAGGCCGTTGAGAATGGTGTAGAAAATGGGCAGGGCCAGTATGTGCCCGGTAAACATGGCACAGAAGGAGGCAAAGGAGAAGAAGAACAGGCTGGTGCCGCTTTGTACCAGCAGCCATATCCCCAGGGGGGGCAGCACCTGAGTCCAGCGGTCAGGGCTGAACAGGGCCATCTCCACGGCGGCAGTACACAGGGCCACCACCAGGTGGGGCAGCAGGGCGAAAGACAGCCCGGCCAGGTACTGGGTGGTAAACAGGCCCTCCCGGCGCAGGGGCAGGGCGTGGATGGCACAGGCGGAGCGGCTGTTGTAGAGGTAGCCGAATACGGCCATGGCGCACAGAAGCCCAAATAGGCAGGAGAACCACACCCCCGACTGAAGCCAGTTGGGGATGGACTTTGCGCTTTCCAGCAGCCACTGGTCCGGGTCAGCGGGGCCGTAATTCCAGCGCCGGCTCCCAACCACTGAGACAAACTGGTTGAGGAGATTCAGGGGCAGGGCAAACATCCAGCCCAGGCCGTACAGGGCCCACAAAGGCCAGAAACGTCCCATGGTCTTGCGGTAGAGGGCGGAGTTAAAGTACGATATCCCGGACCGCATAGTCCTCACCTCCCAACTCATAGATAAAGATTTCCTCCAGGGACAGGGGCAGTGCCTCCATTAAAATAGGGTTCAGGGCGGCCAGGCTGGCCTTCACCTGGGCGGGTGAGCCCCGGACGATAAGGGTGTGCACCCGGCCCAGGCGGCTGGTGTGGAGGATCTTCAGCTCCGGGGGCAGGGGAGGCAGGTCGGGCTGGTCAAAGGCCAGTTGGAGCTTGAGGATGTTGTCCTGCAGGTCGGTGAGGGAGCGCTCCAGCAGTACCTTCCCGTGGGAGAGGATGCCCACATGGTCGCACACGTCCTCCAGCTCCCGCAGGTTGTGGGAGGAGATGAGCACCGTGGTGCCCCGCTGGGCCACGTCCCCCATGAGCAGGGCCCACACCTGGCGGCGCATCACCGGGTCCAGGCCGTCCACCGGCTCGTCCAGCACCAGCACGTCGGGGGTGCAGCACAGGGCCAGCCAGAAGGCGGACTGTTTCTGCATACCCTTGGACAGCCGGCGGATGGGCTGGCGCTCGTCCACCTGAGGGAAGGCCTCCTTCAGGGCCCGGTAGCGCTTGTCGTCAAACTGGGGGTAGAGCCCCCGGTAAAATTTCATCATGTCCCGGGTGGAGGCGGAGTTAAAGTAGTACAGCTCATCAGGGATGACGGACAGCCGCCGCTTCACCGCCGGATTCTCATATACGGGCTGTCCGTCCACCAGGATGGTGCCCGAGTCCGGCCGGTACACCCCGGTGATGTGGCGCAGGATGGTGGATTTGCCCGCCCCGTTGGGGCCCACCAGGCCGTAGATAGACCCCCGGCCCACCTCCATGGTCAGCCCGTCCAGAGCCCGAAAGCCGTCAAAGGTCTTGACCACATTGTTAACTTGGATCATTGTTTCCCGCCTCCTTCTCTCTCCCCAATGCGGTCCCGCAGTGTCTGGCCGGGCACGCCCAAGAACAGAAGCTCTGCCGCCGCCTGGTCAAAGACCTGAAACAGCTGCCTTCTGCGCCCCTCGTCCACCCCTGTGTGGGGCGCGGCAAAGGAGCCCTTTCCAGGCACAGAGTAGAGATAGCCCTCTCCCTCCAGGGCCTCGTAGGCCCGCTGAATGGTGTTGGGGTTGATGGCCAGGGCGCTGGCCATGGAGCGCACGGAGGGCAGTTTCTCTCCCTCCCGGATCACGCCGGTAATCATCAGTCGCCGCAGGCCGTCCTTCACCTGCTCATAGATGGGGCGGGCGTCGCGGTAGTCCAGATTCAGCACAGCTGCCCCCTCCTTTCCCTTGGTTTCAGCCGAAACCAAAACTGTATGAAGTGTTTTAGTACACAGAAGTATAGCCCGGAGGGGGAGGAAAAGCAATTAAGAACCCCTTAAGAATTCCTTAACCGGCGGGAAAACTTTCTCCCATGGACGTCTTGTACTTTTGGGCGGCTATTGGTATGATAAGAGGGAAAGTGCCCCGGCCCGTCCGGGGGAAGGAGGAAAAGGCTGTGTTTTCATCCATTGGATTTATCGGCACCGGGAGTATGGGGGGCGCCCTGGCCCGGGCGGTGTGGCGGGGGATGGCCCCGGGCACCGGGCTGTATTTGTCAAACCGCACTCCTGCCAAGGCCCAGGCGCTGGCCGGGGAGCTGGAGGGGGCCCGGGTGGGAGACAACCGGGAGATAGGGGAGGAGTGTTCCCTTATTTTCCTGGGGGTCAAGCCCCAGATGATGGAGGGGGTGCTGAAGGAGCTGGCCCCCGTACTGGCCGGGCGGCGGGATCGGTTTGTGCTGGCCACCATGGCCGCCGGGCTCAGCTGCGGGCGCATCCGGGCGCTGGCCGGGGGGGAGTACCCCGTCATCCGCCTGATGCCCAGCCTCCCTGTCTGTGTGGGGGCGGGAGTGGTGCAGTACTGCGGCCTGGGGGCCACAGAGGAGGAGCTGGAGGCCTTTGCCGCCCTGCTCTCCCCGGCGGGTCTGGTGGATCGGGCGGAGGAGGGGCTCATAGATGCGGCCAGCGCCCTGTCCGGCTGCGGCCCCGCCTTTTTCAGCCTGTTTATTGAGGCCCTGGCCGACGGAGGGGTGGCCTGCGGCCTGCCCCGGGACAAGGCCCAGGCCTATGCCGCCCAGACGGCGGTGGGCACTGCCCGCCTGATGCTGGAGGGGGGGCTCCATCCCGGAGTGCTGAAGGATAAGGTCTGCTCTCCCGGGGGCACCACCATCCAGGGGGTGCGGGCTCTGGAGGAGCGGGGTGTGCGCAGCGCCGCCATGGAGGCGGTTCTGGCGGCCTACCAGCGCACCAGACAGCTGGGCTGAGCGGGCTGGCCGGGAAACCAATCAGGGGGTAGCAACAAGATGAGAATTGTGGTCAAGGTAGGCACTTCAACTCTGGCCCACTCCACAGGGCGGCTGAATATCCGCCATGTGGAGGAGCTGGTGAAGGTGCTTTCTGACTTAAAAAACGCGGGACATGAGATAATCCTGGTCTCCTCGGGGGCCATCGGCATGGGGGTGGGCAAGCTGAACCTGCCCGGCCGCCCCGCCGACATTCCCACCAAGCAGGCCGCCGCGGCGGTAGGCCAGTGTGAGTTGATGTATACCTACGACCGGCTGTTTACCAAGTACAGCCACACGGTGGCCCAGGTACTGCTCACCGGGGAGGACGTGGACCATCCGGAGCGGCGCCAGAATGTGGAGAACACCATGTTCCGCCTGCTGGAGCTGGGGGCCCTGCCCGTTATCAACGAGAACGACACGGTGGCCACCGCCGAAATCCGGGTGGGGGACAACGACACGCTGGGGGCCATCGTGGCCTGCTCAGTGCGGGCGGATCTGCTGGTGCTGCTCAGCGACATTGACGGGCTCTACACCGCCGACCCCCGGGTGGATCCCTCTGCCCGGCTTTTAAGCGTGGTGGAGGAGGTCACCCCGGAGGTGGAGGCCCTGGCCGGCGGCAGCGGAAGCCAGCTGGGGGTGGGGGGCATGGCCACCAAGCTGCGGGCCGCCAGAATGGTGGCCGCCGCCGGCTGTGAGATGGTCATCACCAACGGGGATCGGCCGGAGGACCTCTACGCCATTGTGGAGGGCAAGGCGGTAGGCACCCGCTTTTTGGCCCGCCCCCGGGAGGAAAATTGATTCCAAATTGTTGAAACAGGAGGAAATAATCCATGTTGGAATTTAAATTTGACACCCAGCTGCTTATAGAGGGCTGCCAGGTGGACGAGGACGACGTAAACGACTATATCCGCAGCCACTTTGCCGGGGACTGCCTGCTGGTGGCGGGGGATGAAGAGGCTATGAAGCTCCACTTCCACACCAACCAGCCCTGGCAGGTGCTGGAGTACTGCGCCGGGCTGGGGGAAATCTACGACATTGTGGTGGAGAACATGGAGCGGCAGGAGAACGGGCTGAAGGGGTAACCGCCCGGTCCGGAACAGAAACGAGGGGTGATAAACTTGACGACACAGCAGCTTTTGCAGCAGGCCAGACAGGCCCGGGGGGCCATGGCCCTGGCGGATACAGAGAGGAAGAACGGTGCCCTGCTGGCCATGGCGGGGGCGCTGCGGGCAGAGCAGGAGAAGATTTTAGCGGCCAATGCCCTGGATCTGGAGGAGGCCCGGGGGACGGTGTCCCAGGTGATGCTGGACCGGCTGGCCCTCAGTCCGGAGCGTATAGAGGGGATGGCCCGGGGAATGGAGGAGGTGGCCGCCCTGCCCGACCCGGTGGGGGCGGTACTGCAGCGGGTGGAACGGCCCAACGGGCTGGTCATTGAAAAGACGGCGGTGCCTATGGGGGTCATTGCCATTATCTATGAGTCCCGGCCCAACGTCACCTCCGACGCGGCGGCCCTGGCCCTGAAGGCGGGGTCGGCCTGCGTGCTGCGCTGCGGGAAGGAGGCCCACCGCTCGGCGGCGGCCATCGTCTCCGCCCTGAAGGCGGGGATGGAGGAGGCCGGCCTGCCGGGGGCGGCTGTGCAGCTGGTGGAGGACACCACCCGGGAGAGCGCCAACCAGCTTATGAAGGCCCGGGGCTATGTGGATCTGCTCATTCCCCGTGGGGGTGCGGGGCTCATCCGTGCCTGCGTGGACAACGCTCAGGTGCCCGTGCTGGAGACGGGGACGGGCATCTGCCACATCTATGTGGACGGGGCGGCGGATCTGGATATGGCCCTGGACATTGTGGAAAATGCCAAGTGCTCCCGGCCCTCGGTGTGCAACGCCGCAGAGGTGTGCCTGGTGGCCCGGTCGGTGGCAGGGGAATTTCTTCCCCGCCTGGCTAAGCGCCTGACGGAGGATCGGGCTGTGGCGGGCAAACCCCCGGTGGAGCTGCGCCTGGATCAGGAGGCCGCGTCCATTATCCCCGGTACCCCCGCGGGGCCCGAGGACTTTGACAGGGAGTTTCTGGACTACATCCTGGCGGTGAAGGTGGTTTCCGGGGTGGAGGAGGCCATGGCCCACATTGCAAAGCATTCCACCGGCCACTCCGAGGCCATCGTCACCGCCGACGGGGAGGCCGCCCGGCGCTTTTTGACGGGGGTGGACTCGGCGGCAGTGTACTGGAACGCCTCCACCCGGTTTACCGACGGGGGGGAGTTCGGCCTGGGCTGCGAGATGGGCATTTCCACCCAGAAGCTCCACGCCCGGGGCCCTCTGGGGCTGGGGGAGCTGTGTACCTTTAAGTATGTGGTGCGGGGCACGGGACAGGTTCGGTGAGGAAAATAGTTCCACTTGCCCTTTTTTCCCGAAGAGGTATGATGTATAATAGAAATAGGGAGCGGAGGTCTCACCGGTCCCATAGCGGGTCAGAGCCTGTCTGACCCCCAACCTGAGCCAGAAAGGGCTGATTCCAATGAACCATTACATGAGGGAGTTCATCCAAACCACCGGAGAACTGCTGGAGAACGATCAGGTGCGCAGGATGGGGCAGTGGAAGCACCACGGGCCTATTTCCACCCTGGACCACTCCCTGTTTGTGGCCTACCTGTCCTTCCGGGTGGCCCGGGCCTTGGGGCTGGATAAGCGGGCGGCCGCCCGGGGCGGTCTGCTCCACGATTTGTACCTGTACGACTCCCGTGACAAGTCCGCCCATCCGGGCTGGCAGTGCTTTGACCACCCCCGGGCGGCCGAGCGCAACGCCGAGAAGATTACGCCCCTGAGTGATAAAGAGCGCAATATTATCCGGTCCCACATGTGGCC
Source organism: uncultured Oscillospiraceae bacterium (assembly GCA_944385675.1). GTDB lineage: Bacteria > Bacillota > Clostridia > Oscillospirales > Oscillospiraceae > Lawsonibacter. The sequence goes on along the minus strand of CALWYD010000129.1, from coordinate 2,071 downwards.
TCTTGGAGGGCCGCTGCCCCGGTCCTGGGAGGCGTGGCTGGTGGACCTGGTGGACACCTTCTGCGCCGGGCTGGAGATAAGCGGGATTTATCACCCCAGCCGTCTGCGCCGCCGTCTGGGCGTGCAGCCTCTTACCACCCCTGTATCCGGATGAACCCCCGCCGGTCCGCAGAAACTCTGTTTCTGCGGGCCGGCTTTTCACGCTGTTGGCGGAAGTTGCGAAAAAATTGAGGGATCTGGCCCAATTAAAAAATTTTTATGTTGTCACAGCTGAAAATTCCTGGTAATATGCTATAATGTCATTGTAAGCGGTTCTGAGGGCCGCTGCCCTATCCGGGTATCAGGAGGTTTGAACCTATGAAAGAATATTCCGCTGCCCTGGCCGCCAAGCGGGAACAGCTGCTTCAGGCCGGGGTGGAGATGATGGATCCCTCCGCCGTCTATGTGGAGGAGGGGGTCACCGTGGGAGCGGGCACGCTGCTGCTGCCCGGTACCATTCTCCGGGGAAATACGGTGGTGGGAGCAAACTGTGAAATTGGGCCCAACACCATGCTCACTGACTGCACGGTGGAGGAGGGGTGCACCGTCAACGCCTCCCAGTGTGAGGAGAGCGTCATCCGCAAGGGCTGTCAAATCGGCCCCTATACCCACATCCGGCCCCACTGCGACGTGGGGGAGGGCTCCAAGATCGGGGCCTTTGTGCAGCTGAAAAACTGCAATCTGGGGGCGGGCACCAAGATGGCCCACCTGACCTATGTGGGGGACAGCGATGTGGGGGAGGGCTGCAACTTCGGCTGCGGCACGGTCACCTGCAACTATGACGGCTTCAAGAAGTTCCGCACCACTATTGGCAACCACGTGTTTGTGGGCTGCAACACCAATTTTGTCCCCCCGGTGTCAGTGGGGGACGGGGCCTATATTGCCGCCGCCACCACCGTCACCCAGGATGTGCCTGCCGATGCCATGGTCATCGGCCGCACCCGCCAGCAGGTGAAAGAGGGCTGGGCCGCGGCCAACCGGGAGAAAAAGGGGAAAAAATAACGGCCCTTCCGAAGAAACGGCATTTACAGGCATCCTGAGAAAACGGGCGGGCCGGGCGCGGGACAGGGCCGGGCTTCCGTCCTGAAAACATGGGAGGATTTATTCATGATCGCACACGGGAAGGACATCAAGGTTTTTACCGGCAATTCCAATCCCCAGTTGGCCAAGGATATTTGCAAGGAGCTGGGGATTCCCCTGGGCAATTCAGAGATGGGCGCCTTCTCCGACGGGGAGAATTTTGCCTCCATCTATGAGACGGTCCGGGGGTCGGACGTGTTTGTGGTACAGTCCACCTGTTCTTTTACCAAGGAGGGCAAACCGGGCACGGTCAACGACGCGCTGATGGAGCTGCTTATTATGATCGACGCCCTGCGCCGGGCCTCTGCCGGCCGGGTGACCGCCGTCATCCCCTACTTCGGCTACGCCCGGCAGGACCGGAAGACCAAGCCCCGGGACCCCATCTCTGCCAAGCTGGTGGCCAACCTCATCACCACGGCTGGGGCGGACCGGGTGCTGACCATGGATCTCCACGCCAACCAGATTCAGGGATTTTTTGACATTCCGGTGGACAATCTGCTGGGCTCCCCCATTTTTGTGGAGTATTTCAATCAGAAGTATGCTGACGTTCACGAGGACACCATGGTGGTCTCCCCGGACGTGGGCAGCGTGGCCCGGGCCCGGGCCTTTGCCCAGAAGCTGAACATGCCTCTGGCCATTGTGGACAAGCGCAGACAGAAGGCCAACTCCTCTGAGGTTATGAACATTATCGGCGACGTGAGAGACAAGCACGTCATCCTGTTGGACGATATGGTGAACACCGGCGGTTCCCTGTGCCATGCGGCCAAGGCCCTGGTGGAGATTGGCGGCGCCCGGGACGTGACCGCCTGCGCCAGCCACGGGGTGCTCTCGGGCCCCGCGGTTCAGCGCATTACCGACAGCGTGCTGGATGAAGTGGTCTTCCTCAATACCATTCCTCCCAAGCTGGGGGTTCATTGCGACAAGATTCGGTATATTTCGGTGGCCCACATGT
>CALWYD010000128.1 GCA_944385675.1 uncultured Oscillospiraceae bacterium | reverse complement strand
GATACAACGAGATGCTGCATCGTATTGAGCCGGAAAAAATTATCTGTTACAATACACCGTTTCCCGAAATGCAGGGCAACATTATCTATGTGGATTACGAACGCAGCTCCTGGCGGTATATGAACTATGAACGAAGTTTCCGTGGTGAAGATTTGGATGCCTTTAAAATTGGCGGCACATCCAGTAATCATCGTGATACAATAGAGCCGTACCTAATTGGAAAAGGCGGTGGAAGTGCCTATGGTGGGAAATGGAAGCCAAACCCCGATAAGCCAAATGAAGTAATCCTACAAGGTCCGCCCAATACCATTCAGAAAGTATTTATCCACACCAAAAAAGCGGGATACTGGGCTCTGGTGAAATATAATGCTGAAGGATGGGCAATCAAAACGCGGCATTTTACTGATCATGGAAACAGCAGCAAGCACAGCAACCCTCATGATAAAGAGATTGCATATGATCCATACACCGGGGCCCCTGATTTTCATAAGTATCCAGACATCAATTATTGGCTTGCCGAGTCCCCCGACGGTGTACCAGAATTTAAATATTTCCAGAGAGGGATCACAAATATGGAAGTACGTTACTTTACTTATAGTCCTGAAGCCTGGCGTTTTAAAACCATCAGCGAATTCAAGAACAGTGTAAACCGTGGTGCGGAAATAACTTTTGAATGGAACGGACGAGAATATCATATTTGCCCTGTTTGGCCAAACGGAGAAGTTAAATATTGTATTACTCCCTTGGATACCCAGCAGGATACCGTCTATAAAAATGCCGATGACATGCTGGAATATATAATTGACGATACCCGACTGCGTGACATTATCACGAAGGTGGAAGTAACCGACCGCACTCTGTGATAAAACCGCTTGCCAACTGCTCACAGATTATTGATATTACAGGATTTTCACAGATCCTTTAATGACTAATGACACTCGGACCATCGGAGTATCCTTCGGGATACTCCGATTTTTTCTTGCCAATTTGTAAATTTTCTTCCATTGTGACTGACAGTACAGCCTTTTTACTGTTATTTCTTAACTTACTTAGGAACGGGACAACAAAGGATTGACACTTTATTTTTCCTTTACTATAATTAATAAATACCCCGTTCTAGTTAGAGAAACGGGTAATTTCATAGTTTGAAAGGGGTTCTCCCAAATGAGCGACCAGCGTGTATACAATTTCTCCGCCGGACCTTCCATGCTCCCCCTGTCTGTTTTGGAGCGTGCCGGATCTGAGATCACCAATTACCGGGGTTCCGGCATGTCTGTGATGGAGATGAGCCATCGCTCCAAGATCTTTCTTCAGATTTTCCAGGAGACCCAGGATAAACTGCGCAGAATTATGCACATCCCGGAAAATTACAAAATTCTTTTCCTTCAGACCGGCGCTTCCGGCCAGTTTTCCATGATTCCTCTTAATCTTATTGGCAAAACCGGGAAAGCAGATTATGCCGTGACGGGCAATTTCTCCAGTGTGGCCTATAAGGAAGCCACAAAGTATGGCCAAATCAATGTTGCAGCCTCCTCTGAAGATCGTAACCACTCCTACATCCCGACTCAGAACCAACTTAAGTTGGATCCCCAGGCCAGCTACTTCTATTACTGCGCCAACAACACTATCTATGGTACTGAATGGCCCTATATCCCTCAGACCGGAGATGTACCTTTGGTGTGTGACATGTCCTCCAACATTCTTTCAATGCCGGTGGATGTGTCCAAATTCGGAATTCTCTACGCCGGTGCTCAGAAAAACATGGCCCCTGCCGGGCTGACGGTGGTGATTATTCGAGAGGATTTGGCTGGCCACGAACTGCCCTATACCCCCCTGATGATGAACTATAAGACGATGATTGACAAGGATTCCATGTATAACACCCCTCCCTGCTGGTGTATTTACATGTTGGGCCTCACTCTCGACTGGGTGGAGGAGCAGGGGGGTACAGAAGGAATGGAAAAGCTGAAAAAACTGCGCTCCTCTATGCTCTATGACACCATCGATAACTCCAAGCTATTCCACTGCCACGCTCAGCCCGATTCCCGCTCTGGCATGAATGTCACTTTCCGTACCGGGAATGAGGAGCTGGACGCCAAGTTTATTGCTGAATCCATTCAGGCCGGCTTTGTCAATCTGAAAGGCCACCGCAAGACCGGCGGCATGCGAGCCAGCATTTATAATGCTATGCCTGTGGAGGGTGTGGAGAAACTGTGTGACTTTATAAAAGCCTTTGACCGGGCCAATGGATAACTACCCAAATTGAAGTTTTAGAGAAATAAGAGGTAATTGGTATGTACCGCATTAAGACCATGAATAAAATTTCTTCCGCCGGACTGGCACATCTGGATCAAACCCGCTTTCAAGTGGGCGATAACGTAGAAAACGAGGACGGCATCCTGGTTCGCTCCGCCCCCATGCACGACTACCCCTTCCCTGACACTCTGCGGGCCATTGCCCGGGCAGGTGCAGGCACCAACAATATTCCCATTGAACGCTGCTCGGAAAACGGGATTGTTGTATTCAACACTCCTGGCGCAAATGCCAACGCGGTGAAAGAATTGGTTGTTGCCGCTATGCTCATCGCTTCTCGTGATATCTTGGGGGGCGCCGAATGGGTGCTGGAACAGGCCCATACTCCCAAAGTGGATCTAGTCCCCACTGTGGAGAAGGGTAAGTCCGCTTTTGCCGGGCCGGAGCTCTATCGGAAAACAGTTGGGGTCATCGGTCTGGGGGCGGTAGGTGCCCTGGTGTGCAACGTAGCTCTGGATTTGGGAATGGACGTGTATGGCTATGACCCCTTCCTGTCTGTGGACGCCGCTCTGCGGCTGGATCGCCATGTCCATGTGGTGCATGACGTAAATGAGCTGTACCGGGTGTCTGACTACATCACTATCCACGTCCCCTACAACGATTCCACCAAGGATTTCATTAACGCTGAGGCAATTTCCAAAATGAAGGGCCAGGTACGTATACTCAATTTGGCCAGAGGTGAGCTGGTCAATGATGACGACATGATTGATGCCCTAGCCTCTGGCCGGGTAGCCCGGTATGTCACTGACTTCCCCAATGAAAAAATTGCCTGCATCCCCCATGTCATTGCTCTGCCACATCTGGGTGCTTCCACGCCGGAGAGCGAGGAGAACTGCGCAGTCATGGCTGTCCGGGAACTGCAGGACTACCTGGTCAACGGAAATATTACAAACTCTGTCAACCTGCCCAATGTGTCCCAGGATTGGAGCGGCATCTCCCGGGTCTGCTTGATACACAAAAATATCCCTGCCATGCTGGCCAAAATCATGTCTACATTCTCCGATGATGGTATCAATGTGGAAAACATGACAAACAAATCCAAAAAAGATTACGCTTACACCATCGTGGATGTAAACACCCGTATTACCGACCAGGTGTCCGATGAGTTGCGCTCCATTGAGGGTGTTGTCCGGGTACGGGTACTGAACCACTGATGCGCCTTCGCATTCAGTACAACGCCCCTGTTGTCCTTACTTTTGCCCTCGTTTCCCTGGGGGCTCTGGTGCTGGATCGTCTCACCGGGGGATGGACCACCTTGCGTCTGTTCTGTGTCTACCGCGCTTCTCTCACAGATCCGCTGACCTATCTGCGGCTGCTGGGCCATGTGTTGGGCCACGCAGGCTACGCCCACTATATGGGCAATATGATGCTTTTGTTGGTGGTAGGGCCGCCTTTGGAAGAGAAATACGGCTCCCGCCGACTGTTGGCCTGTGTGGCTATCACTGCTCTTGTCTCAGGTTTGGTACAGTTTATCTTTTTCCCCGGCACTGCGTTACTGGGAGCCAGCGGCATCGTGTTTATGATGATTGTCCTCTCCTCCCTGTCTGGGATGGCCGCCGGCGCCATCCCTCTGACCTTAGTGCTGGTGGCAGTGTTTTACTTGGGTGGTGAGGTGGCAGACGCCATATCGACTCAGGACAACGTGTCCCAGCTAACCCACATTGTGGGAGGATTATGCGGCGGTGTGTTGGGTTTTCGGATGCGCCGTATGGGCTAATTTTACACAAAAAAACAGGACCGAAACGGTCCTGTTTTTTCTTTGTTCATACAATAGTATATCCACCCCGCACCAACAACTTGACGGTGTCCGCAGTGGGGGTAAGGGTACGATCGGCGATGGTGGCCATGTAAAGGTGGTTCTTTGTCAGAGAGGTTCCAGAATTGACCGTACCTCCGGTGGAAATGTCAATTAGGGCGGGGCTAGTGGCTGCGTTTACCTTGGCCGTGCCCACCCGCAACATCACCTCGCAGCCCACCTCCAAGTAAATAGTCTGGCCGCTGGAGAGGGTAACCAAGGTGTAGGAGGCCCCGCTGTCACTCCCAGGGTTTATGGCCTCCACATCTTTCTTATATTGTTCAATCTGGTCAGCCAGTTCCTGTGCCAGTTCCGTCTGACGAACGGCCGCTTTGGCATCCACCTGGCTAACAATTTCGGGGATGGCACTTTGTTCCAGATAGCTCTTGGTCACTAAGGGGTCGCTCTGATCTCCTGCGGCGGCCAGGGCCGCTCCCCCACACAGGGCGGTCAGGGCCAGAGCCGTACATAGCACGGCTCCCTTTTTGCTCATTTTCATCATTTGTACTCCTTTGCTGCGGGCATGGCCCTGTTTTCCTATGTAGGAGCCGTTTGACGGCTCCCTACGGCGCTGCTACACCAGAGTGTCCGGGTGCAGGCCGAAGCTGACTGCAATGGCAGTGTCTACCTGCTTCATAACCTCCTCATCCACCCGGCCCATTTTCTCACGGAGCCTGCGTTTATCCAGGGTCCGCACCTGCTCCAACAGGATAATGGACTCCTTGGGCAGTCCGCAGTTGACCGGCGAGACAGAGATATGGGTGGGCAGCCGGGCCTTTCCCGTCTGGGAAGTAATAGCCGCGGCAATCACGGTAGGGCTGTGTCGGTTGCCCGTGTCATTCTGCACAATCAGCACAGGCCGCACGCCCCCCTGCTCGCTGCCCACCACCGGACTTAAATCGGCGTAAAAGATGTCGCCTCGTTTCACACTGTTGTCCACGTACGTTCACACTCCGCTGGAAGATAGTACGCGTTACAGGCCGAAGGGTCTATGTAACGCTGTACTATGAGTCTCCCACGCGGCGG
>CALWYD010000127.1 GCA_944385675.1 uncultured Oscillospiraceae bacterium | reverse complement strand
ACATCACTGTCTCCTCCCCCCATGTGCCGCCCCAAATTCCATAGAGGAGTACACCAAGCCCTGGGAGAAGCATCGGCAAAAATGTACCCAACAGCGATGCTGCCGACTGCTTGACCACAACAGTGTCATTTGGCGCATCCAGCTTGGGAAAACACAAATTAATATATACTCCAAAGGGAGCATGGAATAGGGCAAACGCTGTCAAAACTGCCAGCAGGGCTCCCCCCTGCCACCAGGTAAGGCCACATCCCAATACAGCCGCAGCAGTGCTGATCAAAATACATGGCATGGTTAACAGCAGCTGAAAGATCCACTTGGTACTGAGCACGGTATGACTGTCTACCGGCGACTCCTTCAAGATCCAAAGGGAGCGCCCCTCCAAGCTTATGGAGGACGCGGAAACCGCAGAAACAGATAGGCAAAACAGGCCTGCTAATGCCAGCATCGGGGTAAGGGGGGCGGCGCCTCCCAGCTGCCCAAACACCAGTCGAATATCCCGCCCTTTCACCAGAATCCCGCCAGAGCCCAGCAGCAGAAGGATCAAACCGCTTCCCGCATTAAACAGGTACATCGTGGAAGTAAAAAAGCGTCGGGCCTCCTTTTTCAACAGCGACCTGCGCTGGCCAATGCTGTTCTGCCGCTTAAGCCGATAGTCAGAGCGGGCGGACTGCACTGTAAGCGCCGTCAGTAAAGATTGATACTGCCGTCCAAACACCCATATCACCAGTAAAAATATCAGCAGAAACAGCACCAGCATCCCCAACAGCTCCGGTACACTGCCGCAGACACCCCGCTGAAAAAGTATAAACGGCACGCCCCAGACGGAAAAATGCGCTTCAATGCCGGCCGCGTGCTCCGACAAGGAGACAATCAGGCCGTTGGCCTGCAAGGCAAAGAGTAAAATTCCGCAAAAAAACACCAGGTAAAGCAGATTCCGCAGCAGCGCTCTGCCGCGCTCAAACCGACTGGATACCCAACAGAACCCAAGCCCCAATATCAACGCAAGCACTGTGGGAAATAGCGAGAGTCCCACGGCCCCGATCAGCAGGCGCAGCCAAAATCCAATCCCCCCACCCCCGCCAAACACGGTATAAGCGAACCCGGCAGGGAGCAAAATCATACACGAAAACACCAGATTTTCCAGCACCAGTGCCATCACCCTGGCCAGCAGCAGTTCGAAGGCCGGGACAGGCAGCGCCAGCATCAAATCGTTGTCCTTCCCCCCAAACACCACCCCCTGCACTCCCATTACCGTATACATCGTCCCCATTACAACCACCAGAACAGGCATCAGCAGGAGCAGCAGATCCAGCATTCCCACCGGAGCCAGCTGGGCGGCAAAGGCAAAGGAGTAAATACCAGATAGGTATAAACACAAGATCACAATCAAAATCAGCATCCCGGTGCCGGTCATCCGGCGCCTGCCCCGTCCCCTGGAGCCACTGGAGCTGAGAAGCACCGCACGGAGGTTGACGGATAATAAAGCGCGAAATTTACCCATGGACTCCACCATCCCTCTCCTGATCCAGCTCCAGGAAGACGTCCTCCAGGGAGGAATCCCCCACCAGCTCTGCTGTGATCCCCTGCCTCACCAGCCGGCCATTCTTTAAAATAGCAATCCGATGGCACAATTTCTCTGCCACCTCTAACACATGAGTGGAGAAAAACACCGCTCCGCCCTTGGCACAAAGCTCCGCCAAAAAAATCTTCAGCAGGTGGGCCGCCGCGGGATCAAGTCCTACAAAGGGCTCATCCAGCACCAAGAGCTTTGGGTCTCGCATCAAAGCGGAAATAATCGCCAGCTTCTGCCGCATCCCGTGGGAATAGCTCCCAATGGAGGAGCCCAAATTTCCTGTCATTTCAAAGGCGTCTCCATACCGCCCAATTCGCTCCGTCCGCACATCCCCCGGGATCTCATATAAATCCCCGATAAAATTCAAATATTGGATCCCAGTCAGAAATTCATAGAGGTCCGGATTGTCCGGCAGAAATGCTGTTACCCGTTTTGCCGCCACAGGCTCCCGTTTCATGTCGTGTCCATCAATGATAATAGAACCCTGGTCAAAATCCAGTACACCAGCCACTGCACGCAAGGTCGTGGTCTTCCCCGCCCCATTGTGGCCAATAAATCCAAAAATCTCTCCATCCTCCACTGTCAATGACAGGTCATCCACCGCCAGCTTCCCACCGGGGTACAATTTAGAGTAGTGTGATATTGTCAGCATTGCTTCATGCACCTCTCTTTGATTGTCCGCCAGAACCACTGTGATCACGGCTCCAGGTACCCCTATCTTATACTATCCACTTTGTGGAAGGTCAAGCCTTTTTTATTTTTAACATTCTCACCTCCCCTGCAGGCCGCTTCCCCATGGTCACGCGGCTCATTTTGTGCTATGATGAAAGCTATAAGGGCGGGAAGCACGCCCTCCCTCACTTCAGCCAGCAGTTCTGTTCAACTGATTTCATAGAAACGCAGGTGTATCGGATGTCAAAAACTCAAACCTTATCCCAGTCGGATGTTTTCCAAGATCTCCCGGTTTCTGCCGCCCTTCGAAAAATGGTGATTCCGGCGGTCACCAGCCAGCTGATCGTTTTGATCTATAATATGGCAGATACCTTTTATGTGGGACAAACCAACAACCCCTACATGGTTGCCGGCACCTCCCTCATCCTCCCTGTATTTAATATCACCCTTTGTCTTGCTGGTTTGGCCGGAATCGGCGGCGGCTCCTTGATCTCCCGCCTGCTGGGTCAGCTTCGCACCGAGGAGGCCCGGCGGGTCAGTACATTCTCCCTCTACCTGGGGCTCTTTATTGCGGCCCTCTTTGCTGTCGGCATCGCCGGGTTTATGGGACCAATCCTGCAGCTGCTGGGAGCCGGAGAAAACACCTTTCCATATGCCAGGCAATATGCCATGTGCGTTATTGTGCTGGGCGGAATTCCCACTGTTCTATCCAATGTACTGTCCAATCTGATCCGCAGCATCGGCCTCTCCCGAGAGGCGGGCGCTGGTATTATTTTAGGCGGACTTCTCAACATTGCCTTGGACCCGCTGTTCATGTTTGTCCTCCTTCCCGATGGCTATGAGGTGCTGGGAGCTGGAATCGCCACCTTCCTCTCCAACTGTGTTGCATTTCTGTTCTTCCTGGTTGTCCTGCTCCGGATGGGCCAGGATTCTGTGATCACATTCCGCCTGCGGGACGGTCTCCCCTCCAGGGCGAGCATTCTGGCGATCTTCGGAGTGGGGATCCCATCTGCCGCCGCCTCCTTCCTGTTCGACCTGGACTATGTGATTCTTGATAAGCTGATGGCCTCCTACCATGATTTGGCACTGGCCGCTGTCGGAATTGTCTTGAAAGTAGAGCGCTTCCCCCTCAATGTGGGAATCGGCATTTGTCAGGGCATGCTGCCGCTGGTGGCTTATCACTATTCCGCTGGGAACAAATCCCGTATGGAACACACAATCCGCCTGGCCCGCCGGCTTGGCTTGATCATAGCCGGAATCAGCATTATCCTCTACGAGCTCTTTGCTGTCCAATTTGTCCAGCTTTTTATTCCGGACCATCAGACAGTGGCACTCGCCTCACAGTTTCTTCGCATCCGTGTGCTGGCCACTCCCCTGATGTTTTTCAGCTTTTTCACCGTCTATCTGTTCCAGGCCTTCGGCAAGGGCCGTATTTCGCTCTTTCTCGGCATCACCAGATGGCTTGGCTTTAACATCCCGATGCTCCTCATTCTCAATTCCCTATTTGGAATGTTTGGTCTTGTCTGGGCACAGGCAACAGCCGATACTTTGACGGTCATTCTCTCCCTCTCTGTTTATCACAGGTATCGGCCCAAGTTCCCTCCTGCTCCATAACCAGCCTGCCGAATCAAACTTTTTCAGCTGCTGTATGCCAGCTCCTGTCTGCTTCTGCAAAAGCCCTTACTCTGCTCCCCGGAATCCTTGCGGTGCAAGGCTTTCGAGGTATTTGACCGGGCCGCCGCCCCCTTGCGCTCCCCCGCCCTTGTTCAGACGAATCCTCTTCATGAGGGGCTTTTTAACAGACTACCCCCCTCTGATACAGGCCTGTATCAGAGGGGGGTAGTTCAGCTTCTGCCATGAGCTTCCGCCGCGAATGTGAAAGCAGCTCTTAGGCAGTTTCAAGTGCGCTGGACATATATACTGTTTTTTCCCTTCAAGCATCACGATTTCTCCCCAGTGTTTCAGAAAATTGATGTGAGCTGTGCTCCATTCGCTGTCCTTGATCTCTCACATATAATATATTACATGTTTTCATTTTTTAAATATGTAATATATTACTTGCAGGGAAAGAAAAAGGGCATAAACAGATCGATGTTTTTGCCCTATTTCTTCAGCCAGCGTCAGCTGCTATTGAAAGCATAATAAATCTCATGGGAAATGTCAAGCAGAAATAAAAATTTAGTTAAAAAAGTGATTCAGCAGCGGCACACAGGACCACTCTCTCGGATCACTCCGGCCAGTACCGGCTAACTGTCCTCCGGTAAGAGTTCGTGAGATGCCGAATCATGGCCTGCTCCGATCGTTCTGGGTTTTTAGCTGCGATAGCTTCATAAATCGCGGCATGCTCCTCAAAAACAATTTCAGCATCAATGGAGTTATTATAAACTGATTTTACCT
>CALWYD010000126.1 GCA_944385675.1 uncultured Oscillospiraceae bacterium | reverse complement strand
ACGAGATCCCCATCATCAAGGGCTCCGCTCTGAACGCTCTGATTTCCGAGTCCACCGATCCCGACGCTCCCGAGTATGCCTGCATCAAGGAGCTGATGGATGCCGTTGACGACTATATCCCCACTCCCGCCCGTAACGACGACCTGCCCTTCCTGATGCCCGTGGAGGACGTGTTCACCATCTCCGGCCGTGGCACTGTGGCTACCGGTCGTGTGGAGCGTGGTATGGTTAAGACCGGTGAGACTGTGGAGATCGTTGGCCTGTCCGACGAGAAGAAGTCCACCGTAGTGACTGGTCTGGAGATGTTCCGCAAGACTCTGGACTTCGCCGAGGCCGGTGACAATATCGGCGCCCTGCTGCGTGGTATTGCCAAGACCGATGTGGAGCGGGGACAGGTTCTGTGCAAGCCCGGCTCCATTCATCCCCACACCAAGTTCAAGGGCCAGGTGTACGTCCTGACCAAGGAAGAGGGCGGCCGCCACACCCCCTTCTTCAACAACTATCGTCCCCAGTTCTACTTCCGTACCACCGACGTGACCGGTATCATTACTCTGCCCGAGGGCACTGAGATGTGCATGCCTGGCGACAACGTGGACATGGATGTGGAGCTGATTACCCCTATCGCCATTGAGAAGGGCCTGCGTTTCGCCATCCGTGAGGGCGGCCGCACCGTAGGTTCCGGCGTTGTTATCGAGATCAACGAGTAATTTTTCTCGGTTATTGGTCCAAGGGCGGGCTTCTTTTGAAGCCCGTCCTTTTCTGTTTGGTAAAATGGGTCTTGACAAACAGGTAACCGACCGCTATAATAGGCCCAACAATCCAATAGAGAAACCTGTGAGAAAGATTAGTAGCCGGTGCGGCAAACCTTTCCCTGTAAGGGGAACATACAGCTCCAGACGGTAAGCGTGGTGGTCTGTATGACAGAGAGTCCTGGATGGTGGAATCAGGGCGGGGCGCGGCCGGGTGAATGGCCTTTCGAGGGCGGCTTGAACGGGCAACCTAGTAGATGCCGACGGGAACCCACCCGTTATCCACCGGGCACGCGTGATGGCGCGTGAAGCGAGCGGACGTTATTACGTCAATTTGGGTGGTATCGCAGGAGTAGAGCTCTTGTCCCATGTGGGGGACAGGGGCGTTTTTTTATCTCCCAAACTAAGGCCGCCGGCACCGGCCCCTCCATCACCCACCCAGACATATTTCGGCCTCAAAGGCCAACAGTGGAGGTATCTTTTATGAAAACCAACAGCATGGTAAAGAAGTTTGCGGCTTTGACTCTGGCCTTGGCTATGGCATTGACCCTGGCGGCCTGTGGAAACACTTCCTCTGGCAGCAGTGCGTCCTCGACAGGTGGTTCTGCCGACTCCGGCGGTGCTCCGGTGGAATCCGGTTCTACCGGGGAAGCCAGCTCCTTTACGGTAGCCATCGTGAAACAGATGGACCATCCCTCTCTGGATGAGATTTCTAATGCCATCACCGCCCGACTGGATGAGATAAGCCAGGAGTCCGGCATTTCCATCGCCTACGAGGTCTATTCCGGCCAGGACGATGAGTCGGTGCTCAATCAAATCGGCGCTCAGGTTATTACCGACGGTGTGGACGCCATCATCCCCATTGCCACCACCGCCGCCCAGCTGATGACCGTGGCTGCGGAGGAGACGAAGACCCCTGTCATCTACGCCGCTGTCAGTGACCCGGCTACGGCTGATTTGCTGGATATCGACTATGTCACCGGCACCTGCGACGCACTGAACACAGAATTTATTTTGGATATGATGCTGGCCCAGAACCCGGACACCCAGAAGGTGGGGCTGCTCTACTCCCTGTCTGAGCCCAACTCCACTACTCCAATTGCTGAGGCCAAGGAGTACCTGGAGGCAGAAGGCATTGCCTATGAGGAGTTTACCGCCAACACCAATGACGAAGTGATTGCCGCAGCCGGCGCCCTGGTGGCTGCCGGGGTAGATGCGGTGTTCACCCCCACCGACAACAAAATCCAGTCTGCCGAGTTGGCCATTGCTCCTGATTTCATCGAGGCGGGCATTCCCCACTATACCGGGGCGGACTCTTTCGTCCGTAACGGCGCCTTTGCCACCTGTGGTGTGAACTATACCCTCTTGGGCACCGAGACCGCCGACCTGGCCTATGAGATGCTAAGCAACGGTATGGAAGGCAAAGAGGACTACTACCTGTCCCAGGGCGGCATCATCACCGTCAACACCGAGACCGCCGACGCCATGGGTCTGGACTACTCCATGTTCAACGACATGGGCCAGGTGGTGGAAGTGATCACCACCGAGGACTGATGTCCACGGATATTAACTATAAAAGCAGAGGTTTGCCAGTCCCCCGGCAAGAGCCGGGGGCTTTGGCCTGAAAGGATAGAAGGACGATGCTCTACATTTTGCAGACGGCCCTGGAGCTGGGCTTTCTCTACGCACCAGTGGCTCTGGCTCTGTTTCTTAGCTACCGCATCCTGGATATTGCGGATCTTACCACCGACGGGGCCTTCACCCTGGGAGCAGCGGTGTCGGTGGTAGTGTGCGCTGCGGGGCATCCCATCCTGGCTGTACCTGCGGCTATGGTCTGCACAGCAGTGGCGGGTTTTGTCACCGCGCTTCTGCAGACAAAACTGGGGGTACCCTCCATCCTGGCAGGTATTATTACCAATACAGGCCTTTATACCATAAATCTGATGGCCATGGGCTGGACCTCCAATGCCAGCCTTATCAAGCAGCGAACCATCTTCCATATGTTCCGGGATTTAGGAATTGGGGGCAGCTGGTATGAGATCATTTTGGCTGGCCTGCTCACTGTGGCTGCCGCTCTGCTGCTGGTGGCCTTCCTGGGCACCCGTCTGGGCCTGTCCATCCGGGCCACCGGGGACAACCGGGATATGGTTCGGGCCTCTTCCATCAACCCCACCTTTACCATTACAGTGGGCTTGTGTGTAGCCAACGCCCTCACCGGCCTATCGGGAGCGCTGGTGGGACAGTCCCAACGCAGCGCCAATGTAAACATTGGCACAGGCATGGTGGTCATTGGCCTGGCCTGTCTGATTATTGGAGAGACTGTATTGGGCCGGGGCTCTGTACTCCGTGGTGCTCTGTCCGTCTTTGTGGGGAGCATCATCTACCGTGTCATTTATGCGGTGGCGCTGAGTTCCAAGGTGTTTCCCATTGAGGCCATGAAGCTGGTTACCGCCATCATTGTGGCCCTGGCTATCGCTGCGCCCAGTATTAAGAGATGGGCGGCTTTTCAGCGGAAAAAGGCCGCAGCCAAATCCGGAAAGGAGAGGGCGTAATATGCTGCAGATCCATCATATCTCTAAGACCTTTAACCCGGGCACAGTCAATGAGAAAACTGCCCTGTCCGGCCTGAGTCTGGATGTGGAGAATGGGGATTTTATTACCATTGTGGGCTCCAACGGGGCGGGAAAGTCTACGCTCTTCAATGCTATTGCAGGCGTGTTCTATGTGGACGAGGGATCGATTACGCTGGCTGGAGAGGATATCACTTACAAGCCGGAATATCAGCGCAGCCGGGAGATGGGGCGCCTGTTCCAGGACCCCATGCGGGGGACAGCCCCCCATATGACCATTGAGGAGAACTTGGCCTTAGCCTATCTCAGGGCGTCCAAGCATCAACACGCCTTTTTCAGCCGAACCAGCAAGGCCGACCGAAAGTTTTTCCGGGAGCGGCTAGCTCAGTTGGATATGGGGCTGGAGGATCGCATGCGCCAGCCTGTGGGGCTTCTGTCCGGGGGCCAGCGCCAGGCTCTGACTCTGCTCATGGCTACCCTGGTGCCCCCGAAGGTGCTGCTGCTGGACGAGCATACGGCGGCCCTGGATCCGGCGACGGCTGTTAAAGTGCTTAGGCTGACAGAGGAAATTATCAGGGAAAATAACATTACCACTTTGATGGTAACGCATAATATGAACCAAGCTCTGGGCCTTGGCAACCGCACTCTGATGATGGATGGCGGTGATATTGTGCTGGATGTAAGGGGAGAGGAGCGCGCCGGTATGACGGTGGATAACCTGCTGGAGCGCTTCCGGGCCGGTGCAGGAAGGCGCCTGGACAACGACCGGATTTTGCTCTCATAAGTTCTGAATTGTCACAGGGCCGCCGCAGAATTCAGCGGCGGCCCTTCTTTAAGGAGGCATGAGCTATGGCACTGGAACGGTTGGATAAACTGCTCTCTTCCACCGGACAGTGGTCCCGGAGGGAGGTCAAAGATCTGGTGCGTCAGGGACGGGTGCTGGCTGGAGAGAAGCCGGTGGAACGCCCCGAAGAGAAATATGATCCTGCCCAGACTGTGTTCCGGGTAGACGGAGTGGCCGTAGACTGTTCCCCCTGTGTCTATGTCATGCTTTATAAGCCGGCAGGACTGCTGTCGGCTACCCAGGATAAGCGGCAGAAGACAGTGCTGAATCTGCTGCCGGAGCACCTGCGCCGCCGGGGCTTGTTCCCGGTGGGGCGGCTGGATAAGGATACAACAGGGCTGCTGTTGCTTACCGATGACGGGCCGTTAGCTCATGAGCTGCTGTCACCCAAAAAGCATGTGGACAAGGTCTATCTGGCACAGGTGGAGGGACGGATAGACACGGAAGATGTTGCCGCCTTAGCTGGCGGCATGACCCTGGAGGACGGAACCCAATGTTTGCCTGCCGGCCTGGAACCACTGGGAGACGGGCTGAAATGCCTGGTGACGCTGCGGGAGGGAAAGTACCATCAGGTTAAGCGGATGTTGGCCGCCAGAGGGAAACCAGTGCTGCAGTTGAAGCGACTGTCCATGGGGCCGCTGGTTCTGGATAAGGGTCTGGAGCCTGGACAGTGGCGATTCTTGACGGCGCAAGAGCGGAGCGCACTCAAAAGCATCCAGTCGGGAGTGTGAGCTTTTTGGTTGTTTTCCACAAAAAAATAGTGAAAACCTCTTGCCAAAGATGGGGGTGAACCGTTATAATAGGAACATGCGTTGAAGCTTTTTAGGAGGGATGAATGTGTCTAGCAGGATGTTCCAGGGTGTCGTCCTCCAGATGAAGGACAGCGTCAACCGCATGGTGGGCGTGATTGATTCTGATGGGATTGTAGTCGCCTGCAGTGAGCTGACCTGTATCGGAGAGCATTGGGCTGGGGCGGTGGCCGCCATCAATGCGGCGGATAATGGCGAGGCATATTTTGAGGGGAAGATTTTCAAGCCCTTAGCGGGGTGGGGCGCCCAGTTCGATTATGCTGCTTTTGTCAAGGGTGAGGATGAGACGGCCGCCTGTCTTTGTGCTATGGCGGTGGTGGCCTTCAATGGCGCCAAAACGTACTATGAGGAGAAGCACGACAAGGCTACTTTTGTCAAGAATATTATCTCCGATAACATCCTGCTGGGCGATATCTATACTCAGGCAAAAGAACTCCACTTTGTCTCTGAGGCACCCCGGGCTGCGTTTTTAGTGCGCCAGTTGGGGCCTGCTGATGTGAGTACGATTGATGTTATCCGGAACCTCTTTCCGGACGAACAGACTGACTTTGTTATCTCTATCAATGAGACAGACGTGGCGCTCATCAAGCAGCTGCCCGAGGGGGCGGACATTAAAGAGCTGCAAAAAATTGCTAAGCAAATTTCCACCGCTGTTTCCCAGGAATTAGGGATTAAGGTAGTTATTGGAATTGGTACTGTGGTCAACCATATTCGGGATCTGGCCAGGGCCTATAAAGAGGCCGGCGTAGCCATCGATGTGGGTAAGGTGTTTGAGACGGAGAAGACCGTTATCAACTATGAAAATTTGGGCATTGGCCGTCTGATTTATCAATTACCTACTATCTTGTGCCAAATGTTTCTCCAGGAAGTGTTTAAGAAAAATCCCATTGATGCTTTGGATCAAGAGACCTTGCTCACTATTAATAAATTCTTTGAGAATAACCTGAATGTGTCCGAGACCGCCCGGAAACTTTTTGTCCACCGCAATACCTTGGTTTATCGGCTGGAGAAGATTAAAAAGCTGACGGGCTTGGATCTGAGGGAATTTGATGATGCGATTACCTTTAAGGTAGCCCTGATGGTTAAAAAGTATCTGATTTCCCGGGGGATTGAATCTTGATGTGACAAAAAGCCGTCTGCATTGTTGCAGGCGGCTTTTCTTTTAAAAAATTTATGAAATCTGGTTGCAAAGAGAGAAGAAATGAGTTACAATATAGTAACAAAAATGACAAATTAATTACAATTCGATGCGTTCCTCTCGGGAAATTTGGGGGAGGGGGGCTGATTTTGTCATTTACATAACACACATTATATGGTACACTTTTACCAAGCGCCTGTGATGCCTGCCCAGGCAGACAGGGTAAACTTGCGGGAGATATGGAGAAGCACACATGATACGGCTCATAGATGTATATAAGGAGTATGACAACGGGACAAAGGCCCTGAAAGGGGTTAACATGCGCATTGATGATGGGGAATTTGTCTTTCTGGTGGGCCCTTCCGGGTCGGGCAAATCCACAGTGATTAAGCTGATTACGGGGGAGATTGCGGCAACCCAGGGTAAATTAATGGTCAACGGCTACAGCTTAAATAACATTGCCCCCCGTCAGATCCCATATATGCGGCGGACGCTGGGGATTATCTTCCAGGACTTCCGTCTGATTGAGAAAAAAACGGTGTATGAAAATCTTTCCTTTGCCATGCGGGCTATCGGGGCCTCGCCCAGGGAGGTGCGCCGGCGCATCCCCTATGTGCTGCAGCTGGTAGGGCTGGATCAGAAGGCCGACCGCTATCCCGGGCAGTTGTCCGGAGGCGAACAGCAGCGGGTGGCCATTGCCCGGGCTCTGGTGAACAATCCCAGCATGATTATTGCCGACGAGCCCACAGGCAACCTGGATCCACAGCGGTCCTTGGAGATTATGATGCTGCTGGAGCGCATCAACGAGCTGGGTACCACCATGCTGGTGGTCACCCACGAGAAAAATCTGGTCAACCGCTTTGCCAAACGGGTGGTGGCCATTGAAAATGGACGGATCATCAGCGACGAGACAGGTGGGTACTACAATGGCGAGAAGATTTGATGCAGGTTACTATTTCAGCGAAGGATTTCACTCTATTTTTACCCACGGCTTCATGTCCTTTGCCGCTGTATGTATGATTGTGGCCTGCCTGTTAATTATGGGCTCTTTTTCTTTGCTGGCGGTGAACCTAGACCATATGTTAGGAGATCTGGAGGCGGAAAACGAATTTTTGGCCTACATAGACGAAAATTACACCGAAGAGCAGGCGCTGGGGCTACAGGCGGAGATTGAGGCAATCCCCAATGTGTCCAAAGTTACCTTTGTCACCCGGGCACAGGCCTTGGAGGACTGGAAGGAGGGCAGGGAGCAAAACGACTTATTAGATTCGCTCCAGCCTGAGGTGCTGCGGGACCGCTACCGTATCCATGTGTCAGATATCGAGCAACTGGGCCAGACAGTAGACCAAGTAGAATTGATTCAGGGAGTGGCGGACACCAGCGTGGCGTTGGAGATTGCCCAGGGTTTTGTTCTGGTACGAAACATTGCCACCGGCGTGGCGGCGGTGCTGATTGGCATTTTGTTGATCGTCTCCTTGTTTATTATTGCCAATACCATTAAGCTGGCCACCTTCTACCGGAGGGAGGAGATTGCCATCATGAAGATGTGCGGGGCCACCAATGCCTTTGTCCAGTGGCCCTTTGTGGTGGAAGGTATGCTGCTGGGGCTGACTGGTGCGCTTATCGCGTTTTTTGCCCAGTGGGGCATTTATCAGCTGGTGGCCAAGCTTGTCATTCAGGGCAATGGCCTGTCTCTGGTCACTGTGACCAGCTACTTGTCCATGGCCAGAAATATCCTGGCGGTCTTCTGCGGTACAGGCGCCCTTATCGGTGTGGGTGGTTCTCTGTTGGCCATCCGGAAGTTCCTTCAGGTTTGACGGCATAAGGAGGACGAAAAAATGAAACGTCAAAGGCGGCAGAGGGTATTCATGGCTGTTCTAGCAGGGTTGATGGCAGTGTTGCTGTTGCTGCCTATTCTGGCCAATATATTGGTGTACTAGTGCTTCAGACAGATGAGGGTATTGTGATGAGAAGAAAGCTAAACCGAACAAAGAAAATGATATCTCTACTGGTCATCCTGGCGCTGGTACTGCCGCTGGCCGGGCGGATAACGGTGATGCCGGCCTCGGCCGTGACCCAGGCGGAAATTGATGGGTTGAAGGAAGAGGCTGCAGATCTGGACAGCCAGCGGGCCCAGCTTCAGCAGCAGCTGAAGGCCATCCAGTCAGATAAGAGCAAGGCTTTGGAGCAAAAGAGCCTTTTGGAACAGCAAATCAGTGCTACCCAGGCGGAGATCAACAATATCCAGGCGCAGATTACCAAATATGGCGAACTTATCGACCAGAAGGAGTTGGAGCTGGCCGAGGCTGAGGAGCAGGAACGGCAGCAGTATGAACTGTTCTGTGAGCGAGTGCGGTACATGGAGGAAGAGGGGGAGGTGTCCTATTGGTCCATCCTCTTTGCCTCTGATGACTTTGCGGATCTGTTGGATAACTTCATGATGGTGGAGGAGATCATCGACTATGATAATAGCATCATGGAGAGCATTCTGGCCCTTCAGGAGCAGATCAAGCAGGATAAGGCTGAATTAGAGACAGCCAAGAGTGAGCAGGAGGCAGCCAAGGCTAAGGAAGAGGCGGCCAAGGCCGATTTGAAGCAGCAGGAGGCCCAGGTGGATGCCCTTATTGAGGAGATTAGTGGGCAGGAGGACCAACTGGAAGCAGCGGAAGCTCAGTTGAAGGCGGCCGCCGACGCTATGGATGCGGAGATCAAACGCCTGGAGAAAGAGATGGCTGCCCAGATCAGCACGGTGGTCAGTGAGTCCGGCTTTCAGTGGCCGCTGCCCTCCAGCTGGAACACCTTGTCCTCTCTCTTCGGGAACCGTATCCACCCCATTACGGGCAGACCCAACAACCACACGGGTATCGACATCCCCGCCTCTAAGAATACCAATATCTATGCCGCCAAGAGCGGCGTGGTCACTACTTCGACCTACAACAGTTCCTACGGAAACTACGTGGTGGTCTCCCACAGCGACGGGACTTCCACCCTCTATGCCCATATGAACAGCCGGGCGGTGTCCAAGGGGGATACAGTGTCCCAAGGACAGGTCATCGGCTATGTGGGCACTACCGGTTCCTCCACCGGGAACCACCTCCACTTTGAGATCCGGGTCAATGGCAATCGGGTAGACCCGGTGAACTACTTCCCAGACAAAACGCTCTACGTCCGCTCAGGAGGAAAGACTGTACTGCTGGAGCATTAAAGCGCCCTTAAGGTGGCCGGCGCAGCTTTCAGCTGCGCCGGCCTGTTTGCTTTTCTCACCAGATATCATGAGGAGTGTGCCATGCGGATCAGGATAACGGATATAAGACGGAGCATTTCTCTGCTGGTTGTGCTGTCTCTGGTGCTAACCCTCACCGGGCGGGTGACGGTGATGCCGGCCTGGGCCGTGACCCAGGCGGAAATTGATGGGCTCAAAGAAGAGGCTGCGGATCTGGACAGCCAGCGGGCCCAGCTTCAGCAGCAGCTTAAGGCCATCCAGTCAGACAAGAGCAAGGCCTTGGAGCAAAAGAGCCTTCTGGAGCGGCAAATCAGCGCTACCCAGGCGGAGATTGACAACATCCAGTCCCAAATTCAGAAGTATAAGGAGTTGATTGCCCAGAAGCAGGAGGAGCTTGCCCAGGCTGAGGAGCAGGAACGGCAGCAGCATGAACTCTTCTGTCAGCGCGTACGGTATATGGAGGAGGAGGGAGAGGTATCCTATTGGTCCATCCTCTTTTCTTCCAAGGATTTTGCTGACCTGCTGGACAACTTCACGATGGTGGAGGAGATCATTGACTACGATAACAGCATCATGGAGAGCATCCTGGCACTTCAGCAGCAGATTGCGGCGGATAAAGAGGCTCTGGAGACTGCCAAGTCCGAGCAGGAGGCTGCCAAGGCCAAGCAGGAGCGGGCCAGGGCAGATCTGAAGGAACAGGAAGCCCAGGTAGATGCCCTTATTGAGGAGATCAGTGGGCAGGAGGACCAACTAGAAGCGGCGGAGGCTCAGCTGAGGGCGGCGGCTGATGCTGCAGACGCGGAGATCAGACGCCTGGAGAAAGAGATGGCCGCCCAGATCAGCACGGTGGTCAGTGAGTCCGGCTTTCAGTGGCCGCTGTCTTCCAACTGGAGCACTCTGTCCTCCCTGTATGGCAGCCGGAAGGATCCCTTCACCGGGAAACCGGGCAACCACACGGGCATCGATGTCCCTGCGTCCAAAAATACAGAGATATACGCGGCAAAAAGCGGTGTAGTTACTACCTCTGTCTATGGTTCCGGCTCCTCCTGGTCCTACGGTAATTATGTGGTAATTTCCCATAGTGACGGAACCTCCACCCTTTATGCCCATATGAACAAACGCGCAGTGGCCAAGGGGGAGACAGTAACCCAAGGCCAAGTGATTGGCTATGTAGGTACCACAGGCCGCTCAACGGGCAATCATCTTCACTTTGAAATCCGCGTCAATGGAAGCCGAGTGGATCCGGTGGATTACTTTCCGGACAGAACCCTCTATTACCGATCAGGTGGTAAGAGCGTGCTGCTGGAACACTGATTTTAAACGGATAAAAACCGACATGGCCGGGAGCCGTGCCGGTTTTTCTCGATCGGAAAGGAGAGAGACTTTATGGGCTTTTCCCTGGAAAACAGCGTCCCTGTTCTCACTGTCTTTGTGCAGGGCCTGCTTAGCTTCTTCTCCCCCTGCGTCCTGCCCCTGGTGCCCCTTTACGTCAGCTATCTGGCCGGCAGTGCCCGCACAGTGGGGGAGGACGGCATCATCCGCTATCCCCGGGGACGGGTAATGGTCAACACCCTGTTTTTTGTTCTGGGTGTCAGCTTCACCTTTGTGGCTTTGGGGTTCGGTTTTACTGCCCTGGGACGCTTCTTCAGCGGGAACCGGGTGTGGTTTGCCCGGGTGAGCGGCGTCATTATGATTCTTTTTGGCCTTTACCAACTGGGCCTTTTTGGGAGAGCAGAGGCGGTGGAAAAAGAACATCGTTTACCCCTGCGTCTGGACAAGTGGGCCATGAACCCCCTGACTGCCCTGGTGTTGGGCTTTACCTTCAGTTTTGCCTGGACTCCCTGTGTAGGCCCGACCTTGGGCAGTGTGCTGCTTATGGCCTCCTCGGCAGGGACGGCGGGAGCCGGGTTTGCCCTCATCGGCGTATATACTCTGGGCTTTGTTATTCCATTTTTGGCGGTGGGTCTGTTTACCGGGGCGGTACTGGACTTTTTCAAGCGCCACCAGAAGGTGGTGCGCTACACCGTTAAGGTGGGAGCCGTGCTGCTCATTCTTATGGGGGTCATGACCATCACCGGCTATATGAATGGACTTACCAGTTATCTCTCCTCTGCAGGAGGAGCCTCCCAGAGTCAGACAGAAGGGGAAAGCCAGGAAACGGATCAGAGCCAGGCAGAAAATCAGGAGCAGGGAGATTCTTCCTCGCAGGCGGAGTCGGACGCCTCCTCCGGAACAGGGGAAGAGACGCCAATCCCGGCCCCTGACTTTACCCTGACCGACCAGTATGGCAATTCCCATACCCTGTCTGACTACAAGGGTCAGACCGTCTTTTTAAATTTCTGGGCCACCTGGTGCGGCCCCTGCCAGAATGAGATGCCGGAGGTACAGGATCTGTATGAGGATTACGGAAAAAATGAGGGGGATCTTGTGGTGCTGGGAGTAGCTAACCCCAAGACCGCGGATCAGCCCAACAACCAGGATGTGAGCCAGGAGGAAGTGGAGCAATTTCTCTCCGACCACGGCTATACGTTCCCGGTGCTGATGGACACAACTGGAGAGGTGTTTGGAACCTACGGCATCTGGGCCTTCCCCACCACCTTTATGATTGATGACCAGGGCAACATCTTTGGCTATGTGGCCAGTGCCCTCACCCGGGACATGATGGAGAGCATTGTGCACCAGACCATGACCGGTGAGCGGGCAGAAGGATAAAAAAGGGACCGGATCTGGAAAAGAGATCCGGTCCCTTTTTACCCACGTTT
This sequence comes from uncultured Oscillospiraceae bacterium, assembly GCA_944385675.1. GTDB lineage: Bacteria > Bacillota > Clostridia > Oscillospirales > Oscillospiraceae > Lawsonibacter. Next base: position 19,436 of record CALWYD010000126.1, on the reverse strand, counting down.
ACCCGAGGGCCACGTCCAGAATCATCATGACTGTAAAACCCACCATAACGCTCATGGTCCCTGCATTGGAGTGTTCCCCCAGGTGGGCCTCCGGGATAAGCTCTTCCGTCACTACGTACAGCATGGTACCGGCGGCAAAGGACAGCAGCCAGGGCATGAAGGGGGCAATTCTGCCGGCGGCCAACACCACCAGGATACCGAAGATGGGCTCTACCAGACCGGACAGAGCTCCGTACAGGAAGGCTTTGCCAGCCCCAACACCCTCTTGCCGCAGAGGAAGGGAGATGGCAGCCCCCTCCGGAAAATTCTGAAGCCCGATGCCCACTGCCAGGGCCATAGCGGCGGACAGACCGCCGCCGGTGTGCTGGGCGGCTAGGGCGAAGGACAGCCCCACAGCCATCCCCTCGGGTATGTTATGCAAGGTGACGGCCAGTACCATCAAAGTGGTGCGCCGCCAGGAGGAGGGGAGCCCCTCTGGGGACTGAGCTTGGGGATGTAGGTGGGGCAGGAGGGTATCCATCCCCCACAAAAACAGTACGCCCAGCCCGAAGCCCCCGGCAGTGGGGAGCCAGCCGGGGATACCTGCAGACTCTGCCTCTTCGATTGCGGGAAGAAGCAGGCTGAATACAGAGGCGGCGACCATTACACCTGCAGCAAATCCCAGGAAAATGCGCTGCAGAGCGGGGGAGGTTTTGCCCTGGAAAACCAGGACGGTGGATGCGCCCAGAGCGGTCATAAGGAAAGTGAAGCCGGTTCCCACTGCGGCCCACAAGATGGGGTGATTCATGAAAGCCTCCTAGCTGTTCTTTCGATATAGATGGATGTCAAAACCAATCTGGCACTTCAGACAGGAGAGGCTCTCCAGCCGCCGGATCCCCTCCTTAGGAGTTTTCCAGGCGTAGGGGGTCATGTGGAACAGAGCCATAATATCCTGCCCTTGGGTCAGGGAGAGGGTGTACCGTACTTGCTTCATACCTTCAAAGAGAAAGTCGGAATACTCTTCCCGCTTCACAGGATTCTCATAGGGCTGGGAATACAGAATCTGCTTCATTTCCCACAGGTGCCGGGCGGAAGGTACCACATAGCAAAAAAGTCCCCCGGGGCGAAGCACCCGGGCAAACTCTGAAGTAGCCAGGGGAGAGAATACGTTGAGCAGCACGTCCACGCTGTCTGCCGCTATGGGCAGGCGGTAGACGGAGGCCACGGCAAATTCTCCCTCCGGCAGTTGCTTGGCCGCCCGGCGCAGAGCGTATTTGGACAGATCCACCCCAGCAATTCTGGGGCTGCGGCCGGCCTGGCACAAAGCACGGTACACACCTGCCGTGTAGTAGCCCTCCCCACAGCCGCTGTCCAGCAGAACAGGTAGAGGGAGGTGGGCGGTCTCTTCCACAGTGATACGGGCCAAAAGTTCCAGAAGGGGAGAGTAGTATCCTTTTTCCAAAAAGGCGGCGCGGGCGGCCACCATCTCCCGGTCATCCCCCGGATTTTGAGAGTGCTTGCGGTTGGCGGGCAGCAGATGGACATACCCGGAAGCGGCCCGATCGAAGCAGTGGCCTGCGGGGCACAGATAGCGGCCCCCTTCCACACTGAGGGGGGCAGAGCACAGAGGACAGGAAAACAGGCTGGACAATACAGTTCACCTCACCTCTTCATTATGAACACAGGAGAGAAAAATGGCAAGAGCCAGTTTCTGTCCCCGAATATAAAAATCCGGAGACTGGAAATTCCAGCCTCCGGAAAGGAGGAAAGCTTGTCAGCCTTCGTATAAGGGGAAACGACCAGTCAGTTCCTTGACCTGGGCGCGCAGGGCATTAATCTGCCCGGGAAAGTCCTCTTTTGCCACCGCGCAGATCAGCTTTCCTACCTGGCGGCATTCTTCTTCGCCGAAGCCGCGGGCGGTCACAGCCGGGGTGCCCACCCGTACACCGGAAGTAATGGTAGGCTTCTCCGGGTCGTTGGGAATGGCATTTTTATTGGCGGTGATGTATACCTCGTCCAGGCGCAGCTCCATTTCTTTCCCTGTCAGATGAGCCGGGCGGAGATCCACCAGCATCAGGTGGTTGTCAGTTCCGCCGGAAACCAGATCCAGGCCGCCCTCTAAAATGGACTCTGCCAGTGCCTTAGCATTTTTCACAATCTGACGCTGATATTCTTTAAATTCCGGCTGCAGCGCCTCTCCCAGGGCCACGGCCTTGGCCGCAATGATATGTTCCAGCGGTCCTCCCTGGGAGCCGGGGAAAACGGCCGAATTCAGCTTTTTGGCGATGTCTGGATCGTTGCACAGCAGCATACCGCCCCGGGGACCGCGCAGGGTCTTGTGGGTGGTGGTGGACACCACATCGGCATAGGGCATGGGGGAGGGGTGCTCCCCGGCAGCAACCAGTCCGGCGATATGAGCCATATCCACAAAGAGGTAGGCGCCCACCTCGTGAGCGATATCGGCGAAAGCCTTAAAGTCGATGGTACGGGGGGAAGCAGAGGCACCGGCCAGGATCATGCGGGGTTTGCACTGTCGGGCCAGATCCCGCACCTGGTCGTAATCAATGTAACCCTTGTCGTTCACGCCGTAGGACACCATGTGGTAGTTACGACCAGAGAAATTGACGGGAGAACCATGGGTCAGGTGCCCCCCGTTGTCCAGACGCATTCCCATGACGGTGTCGCCCAGTTGACACAGAGCCTGATAGACGGCATAGTTGGCCTGAGCCCCGGAGTGGGGTTGTACGTTGGCATAGGAAGCGCCAAAGAGGCGTTTGGCCCGCTCAATGGCGATATTTTCTACCACGTCCACACACTGGCAGCCCCCGTAGTAGCGCTTGCCGGGGTAGCCCTCGGCGTATTTGTTGGTGAGAACAGTGCTTGCAGCGGCTAGTACAGCGGGGCTTACAATATTCTCTGAGGCAATTAGTTCAATGTTCTGCTGCTGTCGGTCATACTCCGCCCGGACGGCGCAGCCCACCTCCGGATCATATGACTGGAGAAAATCCATACACTCCTTGATCATTGGCACAGGCTCCTTTTCAAAATATGTGCGACGATTTGTCCATTTAATGTGATGAACAATGATTGTTTCACATTATAACAGATATATCAAAAAAAACAACGTGCAATCGAAAAAAATCATCGAAAATTTGTGGCAGGTATGCTATAATACAGCAGTTACGATAGATAGATGCATCGAGCAATAGGGGGAACGGGGATGAAAAAGCCGCAAGAACATGTTTTAGCCATCGTTCAGGCACTAAAACAGCTCTATCCGGAGAGCATTTGTTTCTTAAACTATAAAAAAGACTATGAACTGCTTTTTTCCGTACGTCTGGCGGCTCAGTGTACCGATGAGCGGGTGAATAAGGTGACTCCCACCCTATACGCCAGGTTTCCCACACTGGAGTCTTTGGCTCAGGCGGATGTGTCCGAGGTGGAGCAGTACATTCATTCCACCGGATTTTTCCGGGCAAAGGCCCGGGATATTGTATTGGCGTCCCAGATGCTGCTGCGGGACTACGGCGGCAGGGTGCCTGACCGCATGGAGGAGCTACTCAAGCTGCCTGGGGTGGGGCGGAAGACGGCCAATCTGATTTTAGGGGATGTGTACCACACCCCCGGCGTTGTGGTGGCGGACACCCACTGTATCCGTATTTCCGGACTGCTGGGATTGACGGATGGGACCAAGGACCCCGGGAAGGTGGAGACACAGCTGCGGGCGATTCTGCCGCCGGAAGAGTCCAATGATTTCTGCCATCGACTGGTGCTCCACGGTCGGGCAGTTTGTATTGCCCGGCGTCCCCAGTGTCAGAATTGTCCTCTGCGGCCCTGGTGTGATTTTTTTGCAAAGCAGGGTGGGGGGGAACAGATATAATTTCTCAAAAGGATTTTTCTGTTGAACCTGTGAGGTGAACTGTATGGCTTATCGGCCTTTGGCGGATGAGATTCGTCCCACCACCCTGGACGAGGTGGTGGGACAGCGGCATATTCTGGGCCCTGACGGTCTGCTGCGCCGGATTATTCAGGAGGGGAATATTCCGAATCTGATATTTTATGGCCCCTCTGGAACGGGAAAAACCACAGTGGCTAACATTATTGCCCAAAAGACCAACCGCCCGCTCCATCGGCTCAACGCTACAACCGCCTCTATTTCTGACATCAAGGACATCATAGCAGATATCGGTACACTGATGGCCCCTGAGGGAGTGCTGCTCTACCTGGATGAGATTCAGTACTTCAATAAAAAGCAGCAGCAATCCCTGCTGGAGTTTATGGAGGACGGACGCATTACTCTGATTGCCTCCACCACAGAGAACCCCTTTTTCGCTGTGTTTGGGGCGGTGCTGTCTCGGGCTACCGTCTTTGAATTTAAACAGATTACCGCCCAGGACGCCCTGCCCGCCATTGATCGGGGGATCTCAATCATGGAAAAACGGCTTGGTTTACAGGTGGAATGTCAGCAAGGAGTGCGGGAGCATCTGGCCTGGGCCTGCGGAGGGGACATCCGCAAGGCCATGAACGGGCTGGAGCTTTTGCTGAACGCAGGGAAGCGTGAGCAAGGAAAAATACTTGTCACGATTGAGGACGCGGAGACCGTGGCACAGCGCTCGGCCATGCGCTATGACCGGGAGGGGGATGCCCATTTTGACATTGCTTCTGCGCTAATGAAGTCCATGCGGGGTTCGGATCCGGACGGAGCGCTGCATTACCTGGCCAGGCTGCTGGAGGCGGGAGATATGATTACCGCTATCCGGCGGATTTTATGTTCTGCCAGCGAGGATGTAGGGCTGGCCTATCCTCAAGCGGCCCTCATTGTCAAGGCCTGTGTGGACAGTGCCCTGCAGTTGGGGTTGCCTGAGGCCAGGCTGCCTCTGGCCCAGGCGGTGATTCTGTTGGCCACCGCACCCAAATCCAACACCGCCTGTGCGGCCATCGACCGGGCGATGGCGGATGTGCGGGCGGGCAAGGCGGGGGATATTCCCCGACAGCTGCAGAATGTCCACGCCGACTCCAAGGGATTGGAGCGGGAACAGGGATACCTGTACCCTCATGACTTTCCCAATCACTGGGTGGAGCAGCAGTATCTGCCCGATGAACTGAAAGGTGTACGCTACTACCAATATGGGGACAATAAGACGGAACAGGCCGCCCGCCGTTATTGGGAAGAGATTAAGGGCAGAGGGCAGTGAGGGGGAGCGGGAAAATGGAACACCGGATTATTGTGGAATCTGAGGTGGAGACCCACCCGGACTTTTCAAAACGGGTAACGCAGGTAATCACTGCGGCTCTGGAGGCGGAAAGGGTGGAGGTGCCCTGTGAGATCAGCGTGCTGTTCACGGATGATGGTGGGATTCGGGGGATCAACCGGGAGATGCGGGACATTGACCGGCCCACCGATGTGCTCTCCTTTCCCATGTTTGAGCTGCAGCCCGGCGTGCCGCCGGAGGGGGAGGAGTACCTGGATCCGGAGACGGGTCTGTGCCCTCTTGGGGATATGTGTATCTCCCTGGAGCGGGCCAGGGCCCAGGCGGAGGAGTATGGTCACTCTCTGGAGCGGGAGCTGTGTTATCTAGCAGTTCACTCAGTGTTGCATCTGTTGGGGTATGACCATGTGGATGAGGGCCCCATGAAGCGGCAGATGCGGGCCCGGGAGGAGACGATTCTGAAGAGTCTAGGTATTACCCGGGAAGACGGAGTGTGCTGACCGCAAAGAGAGTGCCTCGTATGTTAAGTATACAGTTTAAAAGAAACTGAGGATGTTATATAATGTTAAGCATTCAAAAATCTGGAATTATTACCCTTTGCGGCAGGCCAAATGTGGGGAAGTCCACGTTGGTCAATGCCCTGGTGGGAGAGAAGGTGGCCATTGTCACCAACAAGCCCCAGACCACCCGCAACCGCATCTGCGGTGTGCTGACCCGGGGAGAGAGCCAGTTTGTCTTTGTTGACACCCCGGGGCTGCACAAAGCCCGAACCCGGCTGGGGGATTACATGGTGAACGTGGTGCGGGAATCGGTAGCCGATGTGGACGCTGTGGTACTGTTGGTGGAGCCTATCCCCCACATTGGAGAGCCAGAGCGGCAGCTGATGGAGCGCATCAAGACTCTCTCTTGTCCGGCAGTGCTGGTGATTAACAAGACAGACACTCTGGAGCATAAGGAAACGCTGCTGGAGGTTATCTCCCTTTACAGCCAGGCATGTCCTTTTGATGCCGTTGTCCCCATGTCCGCCCGAAAGAGGGAGGGAGTGGAGGAACTGCTGCAGGTGCTGGAGCAGTACCTGCCCCAGGGTCCGCAGCTGTTCCCTGAGGATATGACCTCGGATCAGCCAGAGCGGCAGATGATGGCAGAAATTTTTCGGGAGAAACTGCTGCTGTGCCTGGATAAGGAGATCCCCCACGGCACAGCGGTGGAGATTACCCGTTTTGCTGAGCGGGAGGATGAGGTGGTGGAGGTAGACGCCACCATCTACTGCGAGAAGAACAGCCACAAAGGGATTATCATCGGGAAGGGCGGGGCTATGCTCAAGAAGGTGTCCACTCTGGCACGGCAGGATATGGAACGTTTTATGGGTACAAAGGTGTTTCTCCAGACCTGGATAAAGGTGAAGGAAAACTGGCGGGATAACCCGGCAGCTATTCAGAATTTCGGCTATGGGGGAGAAGAACGATAATTTGTACCTGGGGCTCTCCCGCCCCAACACAATAAAAATGACAAGCGCCCCGGCCGGACACTCTTCCGGTCGGGGCACTTTTTTAGCTTTCAGGGAGAAAGAAAGTCATTGGGTTGCCTGTACTGCTTTCTGGATTTCAGCCAAATCCGTGGAATCCGGATGGGAGAGGGCCCGGTCAAAATTTTCCAACATGGCGGTGCGGCGGGGGCTGTCCTCCATAGCTTCATACCGCAGGCGCACCCCCTGGGCCATCTTTCCCTGGCACATCCAGCGCCCGATTACACGGACAGAGGAGGGAACATGGGCTTGTACGGCGTCCATGATTTTATCAAAGTAGGCGGCGGAACCGCCGAAGCCGGCGGTACCGAACAAAAAGACCTGCTGGGTTGTAAGGGAGGACAAAAACGCTGCGGTGTCACTGTCACAGGTCCCCTTATCGGTCCAAAAGCCTGCATATACAACGGGAGCTCTCAGAGCTTCCTGAGCGGGTGGCCCGAAATAGAGGCAGTTTTCCTGGGGCAGGGCACGGGCCACAGCTTGAGCCAGGGCCCTGGTGTTCCCGGTTTTGCTGCTGAATACAATAGCGTATTTCATCATATGTCTTCCCTTTCTGATGTGAAGTAATGGATATGGGCAGGTCGCCACGCCTCCTGTCAGTGCAGGAATGCACTTAGTTTAAACACAGGCCGGCATTCAGGCGGGATTATGCAGTCCGGCTGGAAAAGATGGGCTGAGGTTCCAAATTTATCCCAGAGGTAAAGACAGCCGGACAGCGTATGGAACAACATGGAAGCCGAGAGAAGAAATCAGGTGGAAAAAAGCGGATTTTCTTATCCCCTGATAAAATGGAGGATAACAAATAACCCGGATAAAGTCAAGGAAAGGAGAGGTAGGGAGGGATAGGAAGGGAAAAATAACGCCAGGGCCTATACATGAGGGCTTGAGTTCGGTATAATAAATTATCCACTTCCGCTGTGTATGGGAGAAGGGTTTTTTAAATGAATAAAAATGCCAGCGCAGGCCCAAGTTTTTAGAGACTGAGCCTCGTTGACAGGGGGCGATTTTTTGTACCGCATTGAAAACTATGTGTTTCCATCCTCGTTGGAGGAGGCCTGCAGACTGCTGAACGGCGACCTGAGGGGCAGCGCGGTGCTGGGGGGCGGCTGCTGGCTGCGGCTGGGCCGGCGGCATCTGCGAAACGCCGTGGATATCAGCCGCCTTGGGCTGGACGGCATTGAAGAGAAGGAAGGTTGGCTGGAGCTGGGAGCCGGGGTCACCCTGCGCCGGTTGGAGACAGATCTGGCAGTGACTGGCCGCTTTGGCGGGATTTTAGGCCGAAGCGTGTCCTCTATTGTAGGGGTACAGTTCCGCAACATGGTCACTGTGGGTGGGACAGTGTATGCCCGCTTAGGCTTTTCTGATTTGATTACCACGTTGCTGTCCTTGGATGCCCGGGTAGTTTTTTACCGCGCCGGGGAGATGGGGCTGGGGGAGTATTTGGCTTCCAACGGCTGCCCCGGGGATATTCTGACGGCGGTACGTATTCCGGATGACGGGAGGCAGGCAGCCTATGAGAGCCTGCGCCGCAGCAGAACGGATTTCCCGGTGTTAGCTGTGGCGGTCAGCCGGCTGGGGGAGGACTGGCGGGTGTCGGTAGGCGCACGACCCTTTGTGGCTGCCCGTGCGGAGCGGGCGGAGGCCTGTCTGTCCCGGGGCGGAGGAGCTGACCAGGCGGGAGAGCTGGCGGCTCAGGAGCTGCGCTTTGGAAGTAACCTGCGGGCAGGGGAGGATTACCGCCGCAAACTGGCCGCGGTGCTGGTGCGCCGGGCGGCGCAGACCCTGGAGAGGGGAGGCGAAGGCTGTGAGGGTTAATATTACTGTCAACGGCATCCTTTATCAGCGTGAGATACCGTGCGACACCATGCTCCTGGATTTTGTCCGTCAATGCGGCTTCATGAGTGTGAAGCGTGGGTGCGATACCGGAAACTGCGGCCTTTGTACGGTCTGGGTGGAGGACGTCCCGGTGCTCTCCTGCTCCTATCCTGCAGCTCGGGCGGATGGGAAGCGCGTAACCACACTGGAGGGGGTGCAAGAGGAGGCTGAGTCCTTGGGCCGCTGCATGGCCCGGCAGGGGGCGGAGCAGTGCGGCTACTGCAGTCCTGGTTTCATTATGGCTGTACTGGCTATGGCTCGGGAACTGGACAACCCCACTGATGAAGAGATTGCTCACTATCTGGAGGGAAATTTGTGCCGCTGCACCGGCTACGCCAGCCAGATGCGGGCCATTCGGGCCTGGATGAAGGAGAGACGAGGGGAGGGGGAGCCGTGAAACTGGTCAACAAGGCTATCCCAAAGCTGGACAGCGGGGCTCTGACGGCGGGAAAAGGGGTTTACACCGATGACATTGCCCCCTCCGACTGCCTGGTGGTAAAGGTACTGCGCAGTCCCCATGCCTTTGCCCGGATCCGGGAGAGTCGGAAGGAGGCGGCCTGCAAAGTGCCCGGTGTGGTATGTATCCTTACTTGGCAGGATGTGCCTAAGATTCGTTACACTTTGGCTGGGCAGTCTTATCCTGAGCCAAGTCCCTATGACCGGTATATCCTGGAGCAGACCGTGCGCTATGTAGGCGACCCGGTGGCCATTGTGGCAGGGGTGGACGAGGCCTGTGTGGAGCGAGCTATAAAGCTGCTGCGGGTAGACTATGAGGTATTTACCCCTGTATTGGACTTTGAACAGGCCCTGGACAATCCGGTGGTTATTCACCAGGAAGAGGACTACTTCAATCATTTTGATATTGGAGGCGCCCCAGCCCGCAACCTGGTGGCCAGCGGCTGCGAGGGCGAGGGGGATGTGGAGGGCGAACTGAAGAAGTGCGACGTGGTTCTGGACCGAACCTACTACACAAAAGCCAATGCCCAGGCCATGATGGAGACCTTCCGAACCTATACTTATTTGGATTACAACGGGCGTCTGAATGTGGTGACTTCCACCCAGGTTCCCTTCCACTGCCGGCGTACCGTCGCCCGGGCCCTGGGTTTGCCCATGACTGCAGTCAGAGTAATAAAGCCCAGAATTGGAGGCGGGTTTGGGGCCAAGCAAACCCTGGTCAGCGAGCTGTTTCCGGCTCTGGTCACTATGCGTACGGGGCGGCCTGCCAAAATCGTTTACACCAGACAGGAGACTTTTCAGGCATCCAACAGCCGTCACCAGATGCGGGTGCGGGTACGGGTGGGGGCTATGCGTGACGGAACCGTACGGGCGGTAGACATGCACGCCCTGTCCAATGCCGGGGCCTACGGAGAACACGCCTCCACCACGGTGGGGCTGGTGGGCCACAAGAGCATCCCCCTGTACGCCAAAGCGGCGGCCTTCCGGTTCTCTTACGATGTGGTCTATACCAACACCATGGCGGCTGGCGCCTTCCGGGGTTATGGGGCCACCCAGGGCTGCTTTGCCCTGGAGTCGGCAATCAACGAGCTGGCCTGGGAACTGAAGATGGATCCCGCACAGCTCCGGCTGCAGAACATTCCCCGGCCTGGGGAAGAAATGCCTGCCTACTACCACGAACCTCTGAGCAGTTCCAAGCTAGAGGAGTGCATCCGCAGGGGGATGGAGCTCATTGGTTGGGAAAAGAAATACCCCGGCGGCCCCATCTCAAAGGGTAAAGCCCGAGGGGTTGGGATGGCAATTACCATGCAAGGTTCCGGTATCTCTGGGGTGGATACGGCCAGCGCCACAGTGAAACTCAATGACGATGGTTACTACACTCTGATGATCGGGGCTACAGATATGGGCACGGGATGTGACACCATTCTGGCCCAGATGGCGGCTGAAACCCTGAATTGCCCTCTGGAGCGGATTACTGTTGACGGGGTGGATACGGACCACTCTCCCTTTGACACCGGCTCCTACGCCTCCAGCACTACCTATGTCACAGGCAACGCGGTGATAAAGGCGTGTAAGGAGCTGCTGGAACAGATTGTGGCCGAGGGCGCCCGGCGGCTGAAGATTGAGCCGGAACAGGCGGAGTTTGACGGAGAACAGGTTTTTGACCGCCTCCAGCCCGCCAGAGCCATGACCCTCAGCCGGCTGGCCCAGGATTTGGTGGTAGGGGAGGGGACCCGGTGGCTCACTGCCACTGCCAGCCACTGCAGCCCCACCTCCCCGCCGCCGCTCATGGCTGGCTTTGCTGAGGTGGAGGTGGATCTGGAGACCGGGGAGTGCCAGGTGACAGATTACGTGGGCGTCGTGGACTGCGGTACAGTGGTCAACAAGAATCTGGCTCGGGTACAGACGGAGGGGGGAATTGCCCAGGGTATTGGTATGGCCCTTTATGAGGACGTCCAATACAACGGTCAGGGTCAGATGCTCAACCACTCCTTCCTGCAATATAAAATTCCCTGCCGCACCGATTTACCGGAGATCCGGGTGGATTTTCGAGAGAGCTATGAGCCAAACGGCCCCTTTGGAGCCAAATCCATTGGGGAGGTAGTTATCAACACGCCTGCGCCGGCTGTAGTCCAGGCAGTCTTTAACGCTACAGGGATATGGGTGCGCAGCTTACCCATAACCCCAGAGAAACTTTTGATGGGTTTGGAGAAGCTGCACGGAAAATGCCAAAGAGATGCCGTTTAGAATCCTTCATGAGAGAAAGCAGAGGGCGCGCCGCAATAACATTGCGGCGCGCCTTCTGCCTCAGGGTACGCTATTAGGGGAGAGAGGAGGGATCAGCCCGGAAGAGGATAGCCATGAACTGGGCAGCCCTGGGCCTGGAGGAGAGGGGATAACCTGCCAGACGGCTGACAAGTTCCGGGTTGCGGCACCAGGCCATAGTGGCCGCAGAACGGATGTTGCGCTCTACTGCTTGCCAAGTAGTGCCATATCGCTTGGCTACCGCAGGGTAAAGACATTTGGTTACCAACTGCAGAGTGTCGGGATTACGCCGGATTAGTTCCAGCGCAAAGGCGGTCTGGAAGAAGCCGGCATAATTTGGCGTGATGCCCAACTTCATCAGCAGTGTATAGTAACCAGTCATGAAAACCACTCCCAGCTTGTGATGAGGGAACCGCTACCGGCCTCCTTGTCTCGGCGGGGCCCTCCCTACTTTAAAGAATAACTAAAGCAGCGAGAAAAAGAAAGGCTGAAAAGTCGGAAATTTGGGCTGTTCTTCCGGAATTTTGATGTAAATAAGGGAAAAGAGAAGCAGACAAGAGAGGAGCTGATGGAAAAAGAACGGAAGAGCAGTGTAAAATTACAGCAAGAAGATTGGGCATTATATACTAAAATTATTAATTAAAATTATGCATTTAGTACAAAAACCTTCTTGACGATGGAATGACCACCCTGCTACAATGTGGGCGAGCGCTGGGAAAGGCGCCAGAAAACAATGACAAGGAGGAAGCGCATATGATTCGAGAGATTGAGATCCGAGATGGTGCCCAGGTGGAGAAGATCAACCATCTGGCTTGTCAGGCTCCCTATGAGGTCTGGCTCAGCTCGGGCACAATTATGTTGGATGCCCGCTCCCTGCTGGGTCTGTTTGCTTTGGTTGGGAAAAAGGCACATGTAGTGGTGGCGGATACGGTTAGCCCCCAGGCACTGGATAAGCTGGTGGCCCGGATTAACAAGTGACCAGACAAGATAAAAAAGTAGCCTTCCCGGCCCTAAAGGCAGGGAAGGCTATTTTTTACGTCATGTTGTTACAGCAGATGAAAACTAACTATCAGCCCAGAGAACACAATGGAGACGGTGGACACCAGCTTGATAAGAATGTTCAGGGACGGGCCGGCAGTATCTTTAAAGGGGTCACCCACTGTGTCACCTATGACAGCAGCTTTGTGGCTTTCCGAGCCTCTGCCTCCGTGATGTTCCGCCTCAATATATTTTTTGGCGTTATCCCAAGCTCCCCCGGCGTTGGACATAAACACGGCCATGGCAAAGCCAGTGACGGATACGCCCGCCAGCAGTCCGACCACACCCTCCACAGACAGAGCCAGCCCGGTAAGAATGGGTACCAAGATGGCCAGCAGAGAGGGCTTGACCATCTCCCGCAGGGCTCCATTGGTACAAAGGCCAACGCAGGAGGCGTAATCCGGGTCAGAGGCGCCTTCCATAATGCCGGGAATTTCGCGAAACTGCCGACGTACTTCCACAACGATGGACTGGGCTGCCCGCTGCACCGCTCTCATGGTAAGGGCAGCGAATACAAAGGTAAGCATGGCTCCTAGGAAGAGTCCAACTAGAACTGAAGGATTGGTCAAGCTCAAATCGATGATGCTGCCCTGGGCGGCTAGGCGGGTGCTGACAATGTCCACATAGCTGACGAGCAGGGCCAGGGCCGTAAGGGCAGCTGAGCCGATGGCAAAGCCTTTGCCGGTGGCGGCAGTGGTGTTTCCCAGGGAGTCCAGAGCATCGGTTCGTTCCCGCACTTCTTCGCCCAAGCCGGACATCTCGGCAATGCCGCCGGCGTTATCGGCCACAGGCCCATAGGCGTCGGTAGCCAAGGTGATGCCCAAGGTAGAGAGCATGCCAACTGCGGCGATGCCAATGCCATATAGGCCCATGGAGAAGCGCTCAGCATAGTTTACAATGCTTGAGGTGAGGGAGCCGCCGGCAGCAAGGAAGGAGATGACCACTGCTGCTCCTATAATGAGGATGGGGGCCACGGTGGACAGCATGCCCAGGGAGAGTCCGCCAATAATGGTGGTAGCGGCTCCGGTTTCAGAGGCGGCCGCCAGGGCCTGGGTGGGCTTATAGGTGTCTGAGGTGTAGTACTCAGTAAAGTATCCAATGGCACAGCCACCAATTAGGCCGCATAAGATGGCCACATACACACCCCAATTGCCCAAAATATAATATGTAAGGGGAGCCGCCGCCACTGCGGCAATGATCGCAGCCGTGTAGGTACCCCGGCGCAGGGTGCCCAGAAGTTCCCGCTGAGAGGCACCCTCCTTGGTACGGATAAGAAAAGAGCCCAGGATAGAACATAGGATGCCCACCACGGCAAGACAGATGGGCAGAAGCATTGCATTCCAGGCCCTGCCTGGATAGGCGGCAATTCCCAAGGCAAAGGTAGCCAGAATGGAGCCCACATAGCTCTCATAGAGGTCCGCCCCCATGCCGGCCACATCTCCCACGTTGTCCCCTACGTTGTCTGCAATTGTTGCTGGGTTGCGGGGGTCATCTTCGGGAATACCGGTCTCTACCTTACCCACAAGGTCTGCCCCCACATCGGCGGCCTTGGTAAAAATACCGCCGCCCACACGGGCGAACAGGGCCATAAAGGAGGCTCCCATACCAAACATGACCATGGTCTGCGCAATTTTTGCTGCCTCAAAGTGGGCGATATACCGGAGAATGTGGAACCAAACCGAGATATCCAGAAGACCCAGGCCCACAACAGTAAAGCCCATCACAGCACCAGACGAGAAGGCCACGTTGAGCCCTTTATTCAGACTTTCACTGGCAGCCTGAGCGGTGCGGGCATTGGCAGAAGTGGCAATTTTCATTCCTATAAAGCCGGCCAGAGCGGAATAGATACCGCCGGTGAGAAAAGCAAAGGGGATAAACCAGTTGTCAAGCATTCCCCGCCAGGCCATTAAAAGCAGAACGAAAAACACCACAAAAAAGACCTTAGCTACAGTGGCATACTGGTGCTTTAAGTAGGCATCCGCACCTTGCCGGATAGCGGCGGCGATCTTTTTTGTGGTGTTGTTGCCCTCAGGGAAGGCTAAAACCTTTCGGTGCTGGAACCAGGCAAAGCAAAGAGCTGCTGCTGCCCCAACCAGTCCGATCCAAAACATATTATCCATACCTTACAATCCCTCTTTGCTCCTTAAGCAATACGCTGTGTATTTCTGCGAAAGCTCAAGGGAATTATTATTATGTAATTTTAGCATATAGATATAAAAAAACAAGAGGAAAAGCAAAGAGAGATGTAGGATTTAACATAAAAAATAAAGCAAGAAAGAAATTAAGACATATAAAAAGGTGTAAGGAATTTCCTTACACCTTTTTCCATGCAAGTGGGCTGAACAGAATGAGAATCGGCATAATTTCAAGTCGTCCGATTACCATACAGGCGGACATCACCAGTTTGGACAGGGGAGAGAAGGCGGAAAAATTGCCCATAGGACCCACCGCCTCCAGCCCGGGGCCTACGTTGCTTAGGCAGGTCAGAGCTGAGCTGAAAGAGACGGTAAAAGAGAAATTGTCCAGAGAGATGACCAGAGTGGCCAGGAAAAGGATTAGCATATAGCAGCCTACAAAAGATAGTACAGACCGGACGGTATCCTCTTCTAAGACCTTCCCATCCAACTTGATAACCTCCACTGAGTTGGGATGTGAGATGCGGTGGAGTTCTCGGCGGATAGAGCGTAGTAAAATCAAAATACGGGAGGATTTAATACCGCCGCCGGTAGAGCCGGCGCAGGCCCCAAAGAACATAAGCAGGATGAGGATGGCCTGAGAAAACTGGGGCCACAGGGCAAAGTCTGTGGAGGAGAAGCCGGTGGTAGAGATAATGGACGCCACCTGGAACACGGCGTAGCGGAGACTTTGCCAGATGGTTTCGTACATTGGAAGGATATTTACCGCAATCAGCAGAGTGGACACGGCTACCACACCCAGAAAGAATCGCAGCTCATCACTTTCCAATACCTCACGAAAACGACGGGTAAGCAGCAGAAAATAAAGAGCAAAGTTCAAGGAGAACAAAAGAATAAATACAGTGATAATAAGTTCAATGGCCGCGCTGTTGTAAGCACCTACGCTGATGTTCCGATTAGAAAAACCGCCGGTACCCGCAGAAGAGAAAGAATGAATAAAGGCGTCGTACAAAGGCATTCCGGCAAGCTTGAGACAGGCCACCTCGGCCAGAGTCAAGACACAGTATATCTGGTAGAGAATTTTGGAGGTCTGGGCTTGTTTCGGTACTAGCTTGGAAAAGACAGGGCCAGGTGTCTCTGCCTGCGTTAAGTAATGGGAGCGGATACCCATGGAGGGGACAATAGCGGTGACCAGCACCAAAACCCCCATCCCACCCATCCAGTGGGTAAAGGAACGCCAAAATAAGATACCTTTGGAGTGGGTCTCGATGGTGGTAAGGATAGAGGCGCCAGTGGTGGTAAAGCCGGAGTAGGATTCGAACATACAATCCACAAAAGAGGCAAACTCTCCTGAGAAATAGAAAGGCAAGGCACCGGCTATACCGGTGAGCAGCCAGATAAGCCCCACAGAAAAAAAGCCCTCTCTGGTATAAAAGTGCTTTTTGGACGGAATACGGGCCAGCAACAGACCCACCACCAGAAGCAGGGCGGAGGACAGAGCGAAGGGAATGGGGGATTCTCGGTAGAGCAGAGCCACCAACATGGGCAGAAGGATAGCGATAGCCTCCAGTACCATCACCCGACTAACCACCCGCAAAACCAATTTTAGGTTCATTGAGCTCCCCCTGCCTCTTCCGTCAGGTCGCTCCTGTTATACGCATCTGCTGACTGATAAATGTCATTCAGATCCAGAACACCGCTGTTACGGGAGATAATAATGACATTGTCATTGGCCTGAAGGGAGGTAGAGCCCTCCGGGATAATGATTTGGTTTCCTCGAACGATAACGGAGATCAAAATGCCAGGTTTTAGGCGAAGATCCCTCAGTGAGACACCCAAATAATTGGTAGAAGGGCTGACAGTAAATTCCATAGCTTCGGCCGCGCCGTCGGCAATGCGGTAGAGGGCGTTCATAACGCTGCCCTGGGAGTTCTGCATTCCACGTACAACCTGAAGAATGTGTTGGGCCGTGATTAGCTTGGGGGAGATAACGCTGTCCAGGCCGATAGCGCGGGCAATACTGGTGTAATTTTGACGGTTGCATTTCGCAATTACTTTTGGCAGTCCCTGCTGCATGGCATACAGCGAGATAATCAGGTTATCCTCGTCCCGATCGGTAAGGGCTACGAAAGCGTCTGATTCGGGCAGGCGTTCTGATTCCAGAAATTCCTGGTCGGTACCATCCCCACACAACACAGTGGTGTGAGGCAATTCCTCACTGATGAACCGACAGCGCTCCAGATTGCGCTCCACCAGCTTCACCTTGATTTTCATCTTGTCCAAGATCGCCGCCAGGTACAGGGATATCTTTCCGCCTCCCACAATAAATACATTTTTTACTGATGGAGTATAGCGGCCCAAGGTGTGGAAAAATTGATCAAGGCTAGTGGGACGGCCAATAAGATAGAGCTTGTCACCGGCCTGGGGCACAAACGCGCCGTTGGGAATAATAACATCGCTGTCCCGTTCCACTGCACAAAATAGCAAGGAAAGCTTCTTTACTTGACTGGACAGATTCCGCAAGGGTTTGCCCACCAGGAAATCCTCCGCCAGCAGCCGGAAACCCATCAATTCCACACGGCCCCGGCAGAAGGTTTCAATGTTGGCGGCGGAGGGAAAACGCAGCAGCCGGGAGATTTCCACAGCGGTGGCGTTTTCCGGATTAATAATCATGTCAATGCCCAAAATACGCCGCAGGTCGTTCACTCCATTGGCATATTCCGGATTGCGGATACGGGCAATGGTGTACTTGGTTCCCAGGTTTTTGGCTGTGAGGCAGCAGATCATGTTCACTTCATCGGAGTCGGTAGCAGAAATTAGCAGGTCCGCTTCATCGGCGCCCGCGTCCCGAAGGGTAGAGGCAGATACTCCATTCCCCCGAACCCCCATAACATCCAGCGCATCAGAGGCACGACGCAAAGCGCTCTCATCGGTGTCCACCACCACAATATCATGCTCTTCCCGTACAAGCTGTTGGGCCAGAGTATATCCAACTTTCCCGTTGCCCACAATGACAATTTTCATTTGGAGCATCCTCTCCCATTTATCATTTTTTAGGGGAAGCCGTGCCTGTCCACATCTACCCAACCAGAATGGGCAGAACGCCTGGGAGCACAAGGGAGTAAAAAGTCAAATTGTCCACTCCCCGTGGACTACTCCCACCAGAAGCCAGCTTTGTTCTCCAGGTTCAAAGATGAGTTTCAAAGAACACCAGTCCAGCCCCTCATTAGCTTTGTTCAGTTGGGGAAAACAGAAGTCTACAAATCGACCCTGGGGATAGGCCTCTTCTATATTTTCCAGGGCGTTTCCCCGCATCTGGATACGATCCACCCCAATTTGTGGAGCCTGGGAGTAATCGGCATTAAAGACATAGCGCTGAAAATACTGGGCCATGGTCAGTTCAATGGGGCTTCCGCGGCCGTCTACCGTCCCCCAGGTATAGACGGCAGTGTCCTGGGTCAGATTCATGATTTGTTCTTGGGAAAAGGTGAGATCTACCTCAGGATCCACGGTGGAATAAGGGGTAAATGTAACCCCTTTTTCTGGATGTACGAAAGCGGACATAGTATGGTAGTCCTGCTGTCGCAGGGCATTGACGACTGTGAAGGCTGCGTTAAGCAGGGTAAAGTTGTCGCTGCGGTTAAAGGATGTCTGGGAAGAGTCCGTCTGCGTACCCACGGAATCGGAGGAGGGTGGAGTATTGGTTAGGGCAGGGGGACTGGGAACAGCAGGCTTATCCCAGGGCATGGGCAGCCACCCGCCCACCAATACGCCCGCAGCCAGGGTGAATAGAAAAAGGAGCAAAATAGAGCGCTTCATGGGGCAGTAACCTCCTTGAGGGGTACGGCGCGGTAAAAATAGGGATGAATACCTACCGGATAAAGCTGGCAGCTCCCATGGGACATATGCTATAAGGGGATGCAGGGTAGGGCAGGCGAGGTTTCCCATAACCGTTTGTTTCTTGTGCCGCAAGTAAAAACATTATCATTATAGTATAAAGGTGCATGTAGGTCAAGGCGTTTGCTGCCTTGTGCCTTGATAGTCAGGACGGGCTGTGATAAGATACGAAAAAAGAAAGAAACAATGCCTGAACCAGCGGGAACATAGGAAAGATGATGACGAGAAAGGACGGCGGGAGAGATGAACGAACAGGAGCGGACAGTGCAGTTCCATATTCAATGTAGTAGGGGAGATGTGGGCAACTATTGCATCCTGCCCGGCGATCCGGGTCGATGTGGGGCCATTGCCCAGTACCTGGACGGAGGAACCCATCTCCGAACCAACCGGGAATATGAGATTTGGAACGGAACCCTGCTGGGAGAGCGGGTCAGCGTAGTGTCCACAGGGATTGGGGGCCCTTCGGCTGCAATTGCCATGGAGGAGCTGGCCAATCTGGGGGCCCATACTTTTGTGCGGGTGGGCACCTGCGGTGGAATAGCTCTGCCGGTGCGCAGCGGGGACGTTGTGGTTGCGACAGGTGCGGTGCGAATGGAGGGTACAAGCCGGGAGTATGCCCCCCTTGAATGGCCTGCAGTACCTGATTTTCAGGTGACCTGTGCCTTGGTTCAGGGGGCACAGAAGCTGGGCAAGACATGGCACGCAGGTGTAGTGCAGTGTAAGGACTCCTTTTATGGGCAGCACTCCCCCGGGCGTATGCCTGTTTCCTGGGAGCTGGAGCAGAAGTGGGAGGCATGGAAGCGCCTTGGGGTACTGGCGTCGGAGATGGAATCGGCCGCGCTGTTTGCCGTGGCTGCAACCCGAGGGGTGCGGTGCGGGTCCGTATTCCATGTTATCTGGAACCAGGAGCGGGAACGCGCCGGTCTGGATCAACAGGAATCCCACGACACTTCCTCTGCCATCCAGGTGGGGGTGGAAGCCCTCAAACTGTTGATTTCCGCAGATCGACAGCGCGCCTAAAAATGTTAAAATAAAAAACAGCCGCC
The DNA here is from genome assembly GCA_944385675.1 of uncultured Oscillospiraceae bacterium. Classification (GTDB taxonomy): domain Bacteria; phylum Bacillota; class Clostridia; order Oscillospirales; family Oscillospiraceae; genus Lawsonibacter. Next base: position 10 of record CALWYD010000126.1, on the reverse strand, counting down.
ATGCGGCTGT
>CALWYD010000125.1 GCA_944385675.1 uncultured Oscillospiraceae bacterium | reverse complement strand
CATACACGCCAGGCGTTTTCCCGCTTGAATTGTCGTAAGTTTATGATAAGTTTGCTGATTTCCTTCCGACAGATCCAGTCATATCAATGCTTCGCGGCTATTTTTTAGTACATCCCACCCATATCGGGGTTGGCGGGAGCAGCGGGGGCGGGGGGCTGAGGCTTGTCGGCCACCAGAGATTCGGTGGTCAGCAGGACAGAAGCGATGGAGGCGGCGTTCTCCAGAGCGGAGCGGGTCACCTTGGTGGGATCCACAATGCCAGAGGAGATCATGTCGCAGTACTCCTCCTTATAGGCGTCAAACCCATAGCCAACCTTGCCGGAGTCCTTAATTTTCTCCAGCACCACGGAGCCGTCAATACCGGCATTGGCTGCAATCTGCTTGACAGGAGCAGTGAGGGCCTCGGCCACAATCTTCACGCCGGTCTTCTCATCACCCTCGGTTTCGGCATACAGCTTCTCCACGGCGGGGATGGCGTTGAGGTAGGCAGTGCCGCCGCCGGCCACAATGCCCTCTTCCACAGCGGCACGAGTGGCGTTCAGGGCGTCCTCGATGCGCAGCTTCTTCTCCTTCATCTCCACCTCGGTGGCAGCGCCGACCTTGATAACAGCCACGCCGCCGGCCAGCTTGGCCAGCCGCTCCTGCAGCTTCTCCTTGTCGTAGTCGGAGGTGGTCACCTCAATCTGGCTCTTGATCTGGCCGATGCGGGCCTTGATCTCCTCAGAGCTGCCGGCGCCGTTGACGATGGTGGTGTTCTCCTTGGTCACCTTCACCTGGCGTGCCTGGCCCAGCTGGCTGAGCTGGGTCTCCTTCAGCTCCAGACCCATATCGGCGGAGATTACCTGACCGCCAGTGAGGATGGCAATATCCTGCAGCATTTCTTTACGCCGATCGCCAAAGCCCGGGGCCTTGACGCACACTACATTCAGAGTGCCGCGCAGACGGTTGACAATCAGGGTAGACAGGGCGTCGCCCTCCACGTCCTCGGCAATAATCAGCAGCTTCTTGCCGGACTGAACCACCTGCTCCAGCAGGGGCAGCAACTCCTGGATGTTGGAGACCTTCTTATCTGTAATGAGGATGAGAGCGTCATCCAGTTCGGCCTCCATCTTCTCTGTATCAGTGACCATATAGGGGGTAATGTAGCCCCGGTCAAACTGCATGCCTTCCACCACTTCAGAGTAAGTCTCAGCAGTCTTGGACTCTTCGATGGTGATGACGCCGTCATGGCCCACCTTCTCCATGGCCTCAGCAATCAGCTTTCCGATGGTCTCGTCGCCGGAGGAGACGGCACCCACGCGGGCAATGTCAGCGGACCCGTTTACCTTCTGGCTGTTGGCCTTCATCGCGCCAATGGCTGCCTCGGTGGCCTTGGCAATCCCCTTCTTCATGACCATGGGGTTGGCACCGGCAGCCAGGTTCTTCAGTCCTTCATGGATAATGGCCTGGGCCAACAGGGTGGCAGTAGTGGTACCGTCGCCGGCCACGTCGTTGGTCTTGGTGGAGACTTCCTTCACCAGCTGGGCACCCATATTCTCAAAAGGATCCTCCAGCTCAATCTCCTTGGCAATGGTCACGCCATCGTTGGTAATGAGGGGAGCGCCAAACTTCTTGTCCAGCACCACGTTGCGGCCCTTGGGGCCCAGGGTAATCTTTACGGTGTCAGCCAGCTGATCCGCACCCTTCTGCAGGGCTTTGCGGGCGTCCTCACCGTAGCAAATAATCTTAGCCATAAAACATTACCTCCAAATTTGAGTAATTTGTAATGACAGTTTCTCTTGCATCCGCGCCATCCACGGCATGGCGAAGTCTTACTCCACCACGGCCAGAATATCGCCCTGGCGCACGATGGTGACTTCCTCGCCGTCTACCTTTACCTGGGTTCCGGCATACTTGCTGGTAATCACCTTGTCCCCTACTTTCACGGTCATGGTGATCTCTTTACCGTCCACCACTCCGCCGGGTCCCACAGCCAGTACTTCAGCCACTTCAGGCTTCTCCTTGGCGGCCCCGGTGAGGATAATGCCACCCTTGGTGGTCTCCTCGGCCTCCACCAGCTTTACAACTACGCGGTCAGCCAAAGGCTTGAGTTTCATAACAACTTCCTCCTTATATTGATATTTGGTATTAACAAATTTAATTTCTTTTAGCACTCTTTTTATCTGAGTGCCAAATCTAAATATGATAATACCTGTTTCTTGTAAAAAAATCAACCCCTATTTTCAAAAATTTGGGGCTGATTTTTTAATTGTTTACGTTCCGTTCACAAAGTTTTGTGGTGAGTGCTAATTTCTCTGCAGCCAGCTCGCCCCCTCAGGATAGAAAAAGTTCAGCTTTTTCTCTGCCAGCCGGACAGTAAACTGCCTGTCCCGCATAACCTCCCCGTCTACCACGGTGACAATTTCCTCCTGGGATGCATATGAAATCTCCTGTCCGTGAAAGGCATATATCAGCTGGGGGTAGTTGCGATAAAGCCCTTTGGCATATTTGCCCACCAGACGAAGGAAGGTAAACAGGCTGACCTTCGGTACCACCAGCATGTCCAACACTCCGTCATCCGGCATGGCCTCGGCCACAGGCATAAACCCTCCACCGTAGTACCGTCCGTTGCAGATACACACGATGGCAGTCTCCCCCTTCCAGTCCAAGGCCCCCATGTGTACCTCCATGGGACGAGCAATTCCCTTTAAAAAGATATTTTCTGCCAGGGAGAGGATGTAGGCCCCTTTTCCGGAGAGCAGGGGAATATTCTTGTATCGATGCACGCCGGCGGCAATGCGTGCGTCCACTCCGGCACACACCACATCCACTCCCAGCTTGCCATTGCAATCCATAAGGTCTATAGCCGTCTGCGGCCCCACAGCCAGCGCCTCTAAATCGTAGAACAACACCCTCCACTGCGGACCGAAGAGCTTCAAAAAGTCGTTTCCTGTCCCCTTAGGCACGCAAGTAACGGCGGCGTTGGGAAACCCTGCCGCCCCATTGATCACCTCATTTAAGGTGCCGTCCCCTCCGCAGGCGTAGATGCGCACCGGCTCTCCCCGGGCGGCAGCCTGGTGGGCCAGGCGGCAGGCATCCCCCTCTCCAGAGGTATACGCCCTCTCGTGGGGAAAGCTCAGGTTGTCCAAAAGGCGCTCCAGCCGTGCGGTACTCCCCCGCCTGCCTGCGGCGGGGTTAATAATAAACAAGTGCCGCATGGCCCCTCCCCTTCCTTCTCTCCTGCCTTAGAGGCTTACAGTCCGTACATAAATAAATCGCACTTGATCATCCCATTGTAGAGCTTCCGCTTTTTGTCCGCCGGCTTTCCGAAGGTACGTTCAAACTCCGTATGGGAGGAGAGAAGGAACAGTTTCCACCCCTGGGGGAACTTGCCCCAGGCTTTTCCAAAGGCCCGGTACAGCTCCTCTGCCTCCCGCCGTTCCATGATCCGCTCCCCGTAGGGCGGGTTGGTCACCACCCGCCCCCGCAGGCCGCCCCAATGAAAGGTTCGGGCATCCTCCACCCCAAAACGGATTACATCGTCCACTTCGGCCAGGGCCGCGTTGTGGCGGGCGAGCTCCACGGCCCGGGGATCCAGATCCCCTCCCCATATTTCATAATGGCCGTCAAATTCCTTATCCATGGCCTCATCAGCCCCATCCAGCCAAAGCTTTTTTTCCACCGCGTCCCATTTTTGGGCGGAGAAAGTACGGTTCAGGCCGGGGGCGCGGTTTTTGGCAATAAGGGCAGCCTCGATGGGAATCGTTCCGCTGCCGCAGAAGGGGTCGCACAGGGGATCCCGGCCCTTATAGCGGGACAAAAGCACCATGGCAGCGGCAAGGGTTTCCCGCAGGGGGGCAGCTACCCCCTGGGCCCTGTAGCCCCGCTTGTGTAGGCCGGCCCCGGTTGTGTCCAGCATCAAGGCCACAGTATCCTTCATAATAGAAAACTGGATCTGATATAGTGCGCCCGTCTCCGGCAGGGTGTTTAGTCCATATTTCTCCCCTAGTCGGGCGCACACCGCCTTTTTTATGACCGACTGACAGGCAGGCATGGAGTGCAGTGCAGAGTTAAGGCTGTACCCTTTCACCGGAAACCGGCCCTCCCGGGGGATAAACCGCTCCCAGGGCAGGGCCTTCGTCCCCTGAAACAAAGCCTCAAAGTCCCGGGCGGAAAAGCTCCCCAGTACTAACAGCACCCGCTCTCCCGTGCGCAGGTTCAAATTCAGTCTCGGCAGGTCGGCCAGTGTGCCGCTGCACAGCACCCGTCCGTTCTCCGCCTGTACCTGGGGCAGGCCCAGGTGCCGCAGCTCATCTGCGCACAGTCCTTCCAGCCCAAACAGGGTGGGCACTGCGTAGGTCAGTCCATTATCCACGGGCAGCATCTCCTCTCCCCTTTTCACACTTCCGGGCGCTACAGCTCCATGGGCGGATAGAAGGCCACTGAGCCCAGACGCTCCAGCCCCACCTGTCTGGCCCGCAGGGCATACTCCTTTACATCCCCTGTAGTGAAAATATCCAGTCGACCGGGCGACCCGGCATCCCGTCTTAGGCCCTCTCGATCTAAGTACTCTTTCAGCTCCCGCGCCATCTGTTCTGCCGGATCAATCAAAGGCAGGTCAGGATAAATTTTCCGGATGCTGTCTACCACCAGAGGGTAATGGGTACAGCCCAACACACAGCACTGGATGTTGTCTACCAATACCATCTGATCCAGCTCCTGACGCAAATTATCTTCCACCTGTGCCATGCCCTGAGGATCTCCCAGGCTGTGTTCCACCAGCCGGGCCAAATCAGGACAACCGCAGCTGAGTATCACCAGCTTTTTAGGACTCCTGGCTCGAATTTGGCGAGGATAGCATCGGGAGTTGTGGGTAAAAACGGTAGAAATAACCCCTACTTTCTCCACATCCAGGCCGGATACTGCGTCCGCTCCCGCCTGCACTGCGTTAAAACAGGGACAGGACACCTCCTCCACGCACTGCTCCACCACACAGGAGATGGTGTTGCAAGCCACCAACAGGGCTTTCACCTGCCGCCGCTGCATAAACCGGAACATATACCGGGCCATGGCTACAATGGTTTTTTCCGAGTGGTTGCCATAGGGAATATGGGCCCCATCCCCCAGGTAGAGCAGGTTCTCCCCCGGCAGCAAACGCTGCACTTGGCGGGCCACACTGAACCCCCCAATTCCTGAATCTATCACCCCAACGGGGCTGTTTTTATCATACATAACAGGCACACTTCCTTGCTTTCCCGGCGGACCGGACCATTTTGATGACCCATACTCCGCTCTTTCCCTTCAGCATACCACACCTTAACTGCGGGAAGAGGCGAACTCAGGACAGCCGGCCCAGTTCCCCAGTAAGCAGATCCAGCTGATAGGCCCCTGTGTCTGTGGTAATCTGCCACACAGGGGTCAGGGCCATAGGTCCAGATAGGGAGGTGATGGCTATATACCCGGGAGTAATGGCGTCAATTCGGCTGCATACATCCCCCAGAGTATTTAAGGCATTTAAAAAGTCTATCAGTGCAGTCACCACAGTGATGGGCTGCTGGCTGGCGTTCTCCACCGGCGTCCCCACCAGCCGACGGCCCGAGGTCATGGCCGTCAGACTGTCATCCTCTATCTCCAGGGTGACCTGCTGGGTAAAGAGAGGATAACCGTTCCAAAGCTGACGAAATACCAGGGCGTTTTCCCGTTCCTCCAGCAGCTCCCCTTGAAAAGCTAGCTTGTCCAGCACATCCCTGCACGTCTGCTCCCAGTCCTCCCTCACCGGAAACAATCCCGGTGAAAATACGGCACTGAAGGAGCCGTCGCTGTGAAATTGAATGAAACCAGCCTTGTTGGAGTACCGGTACACTCCGGCACCCCGTTCCTCCAGATCCACCTCTCCTCCCAGCAGGGATGCAGCCAATTCGCTCTCCTGCTCCAGATCCCGCTCCACGGTCTGTGGCCACAGCTCCATGCTTTGAGGCACCTGTTCCTCCTCTACCGACACACCCCGATCCTCTAAAAATTGAATGGCCTCCTGCCGGGCCTGTCTCTGGAGCTGGCCGTCCCGCAGTTCCCGTTGCGCCACAAAGACCAGCAAGCAGAGGTTGGTCAAGGCCAAAATAATCAGAATAATGTTTTTCAGCTTGGGCCACTCCATCTTGTCACCTTGCCTTACGTCCGGTTATTTACGGCTGCCCAAGAAGCGCTTACCTGCTCATCTCCGTTGTCGGTGTAGAGCAGCAGCAACTCCTCCCCCTCCAGGCCCAGGGCCTTCATGGCTGCAGATGCCTGAACCAGTGGCAGTACCGCTGTAGTTTTTCCGCTGTCGGTATAGCTGCGCAAGTGCAGGATAAATCTAACTACCCGGCCCTCGTTCCATAAAAACCAGGCCGCCGCCCCATCTTCCATTTGTACGGGGATCCCATTGAGGCAGTATTCAAACTCTACCTCAAAACCCTCCTCCCCCTCCTGAATTTGGGAGAGATATAGCCGACCCTGCCCTGCCCCAGTCCCTATCGCACCGGCTGCCAGCCTGCGGCAAGTTTCCGCCATCTCCAGCAAAGTTGCTTCTTCCGGCTGGGAGGAGGCTGCAAATACGGAGCTACCCTCCTCAGCGTGATATTCCAAAACTCCTTGGGCGGACAAGCGCAAGGTATCCCCTCCAATGCGGGCCACCCACTCGTCTCCCACAGAGTAGAAGCTGCTGGAACTGACCGGAAGCCCCAGAAGTTCCATCAGCGACTCCAGAGCACTGCGCCCCCCCGAAGCCGGATTGCTTGTCTGGTAGATGGCCGGAACAGGCAAATTCTCCGTGAGCAGGGTGTCCGGATCCAGCCAGTCATACTGTTCCGACTCAAAGGCATAAAAGGCCCCGTTGTCCCGCAGGTCGGCCAGGGCTTCCTCCAGGTGCAGGCTGCTGGCCACTTCAGACAGGCAGCGGTAGTAGTGCCCATCTTCCTCATTCCGGTAATACAAAGCCACCGAGTCTTCCCACACAGTCAGTACCAGCCGGCGCACCGGGGTGTGTTGAGCGCTCTCCTCCCCGGTCATCCAGCCTGTTAATACCGACAGCGGAATCTCTCCCTGGAAATCAAAGCAGACCGCGGGCGGAGTGATCAGCGCTCGCTCCCACTGGCTGCGGGAGACCAGCTGGGGTTCCCCCGCGCTGGACAAAGCCTCCGCCAACAGCCCGGCCACCTGCTGAAACAAGCTGTCTGTTTCAGCCTGGTCATACTGAATCCCGTACCGGCCCGGCCCCGTCTCTTCCATTAAGCTGACAGTAATGCGCAGCGGGCTTGCGGCATCCGCCTGGGCAGTGCCCTGAGTCTGCCCAGTCCCCGCTTGGGACGTCTCCTTCTGCAGCAAACCCAACGGGCCCACCAACTGGGCTCGCACCGCCAGCCAAAGGGCCGAGCAGGTGAGCAGCACAATCAGCCCGTCTTTCAGCAGTTCCACAGCCCGCCGTCTCTTACTCCCTTTACCCATGCTCTGGTCCCTCAATATTTAGCTCCAGCCGGACTGCCAGGCCGGGTCCCTCCTTATCCAGCAGCTCCAGTGCGCCCTTGTGCCGATCCATAATTTCTTTGGCAATGGACAGCCCCAGTCCCGTCCCCCCGGATTGACGGGAGCGGGCCTTGTCCACCCGGTAAAACCGCTCGAAGATCCGGGGGCGATCCTCCTCTGGAATACCGATGCCGTCATCGTCCACCATCATCCACACCCGGCTGCCTGTCTGACCGGCAGAAATGGTAATATGTCCTCCGTCCGGAGTGTATTTAATGGAGTTGGACACAATGTTCATCATCACCTGGAGGATCCGCTCCCGGTCTGCTACAATGTCAGGCAGTTGGGTGGGCACATCCAGGCGCAGGGTGTGGTTATGGCGCTGCGCCTCCATATAGACGGCATTATAGAGATCCTGGAGGGCAGAGGAGAAGGAAAAGCGGGCCAGCTTTAAATCATCCCGCCCCGAGTCAAACCGGGACAGGGTGAGCAGATCCTGAACAATATGGGTCATCCGGTCACTCTCCCCAAGGATAACGCTTAAAAATTTCTTTTCCATGGCCGGTGAAATATCCCCTGCCCCCTCGGTAAGAGTCTCTGCGTAGGAGCGGATGTTGGTCAAGGGGGTGCGCAGCTCGTGAGAGACGTTGGCCACAAATTCCCGCTGCATCTCCTGATTTTTGCGCTGCTCAGTGACATCGTGGATGACCACCAGGGCGCCGCCCCCCTCCCTGCCCCGGTCAAAAGGAGCCAGCAACAGCTGGAGAAAGCTGTCCCGTACCTGCCTCTCCCCCTCCAGGTGATCAGGCGTCTGGAGTACCTGTTCCAGGGGGACAATATCTCCAAACAGCTCCTGATAGGTACTCTCCTCGTCAATCCTCCGCCGCAGCATCCGGGCGGCAGCAGGATTGGAGTGGATGACACTCCCCTCCCTGGAGAAAGCCACCACCCCATCTGTCATGTGAAGAAACAGCGTGTCCAGTTTGTTGCGCTCGTTCTCCACCTGGCGCAAGGTGTCCTGCAGCTGCCTGGCCATGTCATTGAACGTGTCTGTCAGCACGCCGATTTCATCCCGGGAGGCCACTTTGATGGTCCGGGAAAAGTCCCCTTCCGCCACCCGCATGGCCCCCTCCGTCAACTGCTGGATGGGGGTAACCATGGTCTTGGACAGGAGGAAGGAGAGCAGTACTGAGATGATCACTCCAAAAATCAGTGCCTCTATGATCAAAGTAAACATCTGCTCGGTGAGATTGTCTTCGGTGGCCTTGTTGTCGTAGATATAAATGATATAGGAGTTGTCTCCTCGCTGGATGGGGACAGCTACATCCATATAATTCAAGGCGGGGTTGCTCTCATCTCCCGCCTGATTGGTCTCCAGACCGGTAGTCAGGGCGAAGGAGAGATTTTTGGTGTACTCCAGCTTCCCCGTCTCTCCTTCAGGGTAAATAAGGCAGTTCCCGTTGCTGTCCAGGATATACAGCTTCCGGTTGCGGTTGTCCACACCCAGGGCGCCGGAATAGGCTTTGAGCACCTCGGCTATCTGCTCCGCATCTCCGGCCTCCCCCTGGGACTGGGCAGTGAGATCGTTATACAGCTCCTGATTGCCAAACACATCCGCCATCTGGGTGTAAAATTCTTCCAAGTAAAACGCAGTGACAGAATTGATGAGGAAGGCACCCACCACTGTCATTAGGGACAGGATGAGCAGCACCAGGATCATCACCAGCTTCATATGCACGCTGCGCATGGGCGTCTTCCCCTCTCCTTACTGTAAAATAGGGTCTCTCCGGACTCTCCCGACTGTTTCAGCCTCCAAACAGGTACCCCATTCCCCGTTTGGTCACAATAAATTGGGGAGCGGCGGGGTCATCCTCAATCTTCTCCCGCAGCCGGCGCACGGCTACGTCTACCGCCCGCACATCTCCCACATAACCCTCATAATTCCATACATGTTCCATCAGGGCCTCCCGGGAAAACACTTTCCCCGGTCGGGCCGCCAGATAACAGATCAAATCGTACTCCCGCTGAGTCAGCTCCAGAGGCCTGCCGTCTTTGGTTACCATCGCCTTTTCCCGGTCGATAGTCACTCGGCCCAGGCGCAGCACATCTCCGCCGGCCACCTCCGCTGAGGCTGGCGGCGTCATCTCTACTCGGCGAATGTTGGCCTTTACCCGGGCCAACAACTCCCGCATGGAGAAAGGCTTTGTAATATAGTCATCTGCCCCCAGTTCCAGGCCAAGCACCTTGTCCGCCTCCTCCTCCCGGGCGGTGAGCATCAAGATGGGGGTAGAACTGCCCGACTGGCGCACCTGGCGGCACACATCAAAACCGTTCATCCCCGGCAACATCAGATCCAACAAAATCAGATCCGGGTTCTGCTCCATGGCCAGCTGCAGCCCCGTGGGGCCGTCATAGGCCCCCAGGGTGTCATAGCCCTCCCGTCCCAGGTTGTAGGAGAGAATGTCCACAATATTCTGCTCATCCTCTACGATGAGAATGGTCTTTCCCATGGCCGCCTCCTTCTTCTCCACTGCTTACAATCCCAACAGCGTCTTGACCTTCAGGGTGGTGGCAATAGTCTTTGCGTCGGTAATCCTGCCATCCATCACCTGCTCTACCAACTGCCCGAAGGGCATAGTCACCACATCCAGAAACTCGTCCTCATCCAAATGCTGCTCCCGCCGGCGCAGGCCCCGGGCCAGGTACATGTGCAGAGCCTCGTTACAGAAACCCGGAGAGGCCAGCATATACCCCAAATAGGTCCACTCCTCCGCTTCCAGGCCAGTCTCCTCGCTCAGCTCCCGCTGAGCCCCCAGCAGGCGGTCCTCCTCCGCTCCGTGGTCCAGCTTGCCCGCCGGCAGCTCCAACAGCTCACGGCCGATGGGGTAGCGGTACTGCCGCACCAGGGTGACCTGGTCCTCTCCGTCCAAAGCCAGCACAGCCACGCCCCCGGGATGGTAGACCACCTCTCGGCTGGCCACCTTGCCGTCAGGCAGGCGGGCCTGATCCAAAGTCACCCGGATAATCTGCCCCTGGAAAATGGTTTTGCTCTCCACTGTGTGTTCCGTTAAATCCATAGGGTTCTCCCCTTCCGTCCATTGCATCTCACAATTCGCCACTCCGGTCTGAGGCCCGGCAGGTCAAACCGCCGCAGTTTCATGTTTTTTTAGTATACCACAAGGCGCTGTCCGGGTAAAGCAGCAAGGTCCCTTCCGGGGAAATTTTACCGTTTTGTCTGTACGTGGAATGGAAAAGGGGGTATAATCAGTTATATATCCCAGTTTTCTTCATCTTTAATTAACGAGGTGATTTCGCATGACCGTCATCCGCCCTGCCCGACTTGCCGACCTGGGTGATATTCTGGACATCTACGCCGCCGCCCGACGATTTATGAAGGCGGCCGGCAACCCCACTCAGTGGGAGGATACCGAGCCCCCGGAAGAGTTGGTACAGGAGGATATTCGCCTGGGATACAGCTATGTGGCAGTGGTAGACGGCCGGATTCAGGCCGTGTTCGCCATGATCCCCGGGGAAGATCCCACCTACCGTGTCATTGAGGGGGCCTGGCTGGATGACGGGCCTTACTGTGCCGTCCACCGGGTGGCCAGCCGTGGCGAGATACGGGGGATGGCCACGGAGATCTTCCGGTGGGTGCTGGCCCGACACCCCAGCGTACGCATCGACACCCACAATGACAACCGACCTATGCGGCATGTGCTGGAGAAAAACGGATTTATTTACTGCGGCCGTGTCTGGAACCGAAATGGTGCCCCCCGGGTAGCCTATCAGCATCTTGAGGGTTGAGTCTCTCTATATTCTGCCATAGCAGGCCGCATCCAGACCTTGTCTGCCTGTGGAAATTCACGGTGAATACCGCAGCCTTAAATAGACCTACAGCTATGAAAACAGCCCGCCCTTAAAAGGGCGGGCTGTTTTTATATTTTTTATTCCTCCGCCATAGCCTTGGCCGCAGCGATAGCCTTCTCCTGAGCCGCGGGAGGACAGTCCTCGTAGCGGACAAAGTGGAAGGTATAGGAACCCCGGGACTGGGTCATAGCCCGCAGGTCGATGGCATAGGAGGCCATCTCAGCCATGGGCACCTCGGCCTCAATGACCTGGTCTCCGTCACCGGTGGGGGTCATACCCATGACACGGCCGCGGCGCTTGTTCAAGTCGCCGATAACGTCGCCCATGTAGCTGTCGGGTACGGTGACCTTCAGCTCACCCACCGGCTCCAGCAGTACCGGGTTGGCCTCAGGCATAGCCGCCTTATAAGAGAGTTGGGCGGCCGTCTTGAAGGCAATTTCCGAGGAGTCCACGGGGTGGTAGCTTCCGTCGTACAAAACGGCCTTCAGGTTGACCACCGGATAG
>CALWYD010000124.1 GCA_944385675.1 uncultured Oscillospiraceae bacterium | reverse complement strand
ATCTCAGAGGCCGTACGGGTCACACGTTCAAGAAGATGATCGAGGCCTACGAGAACGGCATGAAGTAATCTGCCCCTTTTCAGGCCATTTCATTACCGCCGGGCAGCCGCCTGACGGGAAAACAGGCCGGTCCCCAGCCCACTGGAGGAACGCTGTCAGTCGGATTCCGTGTTCGGCCCTGGTAACAGCGGCTCTCCAGCCGGGCGGGGCCCGGCCCTTTTTACGCATTTTTTAAAGTCCATTGACCACGAAATTGGGGCGCTTGCCCTCCTGGATCAATCTGGCGTTGTTCCACATGTTGGCGTGGGCCCGGCGGAAGGAGCCGCCGGTGTTGCCTCCCAGGTGGGGGGAGTAAATGGCCCGTGGGGCGATCTCGGGGGGCAGATCCACCAGGGGGTGGTCGGCGGGAGTGGGCTCGGGAGCCAGGGTGTCCATGGCGATGCCCCCGATGCGCCCGCTGAGCAGACCCTGGCGCACCGCCTGGTTGTCCACCAGATCCCCCCGGGCGGTGTTCACCAGGATGATACCCGGCTTCATTTGGGCCACCAGGTGGGCATTCACCATGTTCCGGGTCTGGTCATTGACGGCGCAGTGGAGGGAGAGGATGTCGCAGACAGCGGCCAGCTCCTCCAGGGGCAGATACTCCACCCCGAACTCCTGCTCCACCTCCGGGGCGCGGCGGTGGAGGCTGTAATAGTACATCCTGCAGCCGAAGGGCTTCAGACGCAGGGCGGTGGCCTGGGCGATGTCGCCGAAGCCCACCAGACCCACAATTTGCTCCCCCAGCTCCGGGGCGCCCGAGGCCATCACCGCCTCCTTCATCTGGATCTGCCGGCCCTCCTTCACCGCGTTGTGGCCGGTGATGCCGTGGCGCAGGGCCATGAGCATGAGCATCACCGTGTGCTCGGCCACCGAGGCGGCGTTGCAGCCCTTGTTGTTGCATACAAAGATGCCCCGGCGCCGGGCCTGCTCCAGATCCACCCGGTTGTAGGCCACCCCCTCAGACTGGATGAGCTTCAAATTGGGCAGCAGATCCATAATGTCTTTTCCCGTGTCGGTGATGGGGTCGGTAAACAGGATCTGGGCGTCAGCGTTGTCCGCGGCGGCCTGGCGGGGAGAGCCGCCCAGGGGACAGAAGACCAGCTCCGCCCCCAAAGCGGGGGCAAAGTCGGGGAGATAGGCGTCATAGCGGGCCTTGGGCCCAAAAACCAGAATTTTCATAGGGTCCTCCTTCGTGGGGGTACTTTGGAAAAAATTATACCAGATTTCTCAAAATGGGGCAAGCGGCGGACAAATGAATTAGCAATCAAATAATTAGAGTGCTAAAATTTACAATTTAGACATAATGATTGCAAGAATTGTTCATAATTGAGCAGTATACTAAAGCCAAAGTTAAGAAGGGAGCGGGAAGTGACCGAGAGTCGGTCCCCCGTCACCCTGAAAGGAGTTTTTGATATGTATAGCATGATTCCCTTTGGACGTTATAACCACAGCCTGAACAGCCTGTTCGACGATTTTGAGCGCAGCTTCTTCCCCACTGAGCGGGGCCAGATGCCCGCCTTCCGCACCGACATCCAGGACAAGGGCGACCACTACCTGCTGGAGGCCGACCTGCCCGGCTTTGAGAAGGGGGACATCGACCTGGACATTAAGGACGGTGTGCTCACCATCACGGCCAAGCACGACGAGACGGTGGAGAACAAGGAGGAAGGCAGCAAGTATGTCTGCCGGGAGCGTCGCTGCGGGAGCTTCACCCGCTCCTTTGACATCAGCGGCATCCGGGAGGAGGACATCGGTGCCTCCTATGACAACGGTGTTTTGAAGCTCACCCTGCCCAAGCAGGGAGAGCCCCAGCCCCAGAGCCGGAAGATCACCATCCAGTGATTCTCTCCCCAGGAGAAAGGGCAGGCCTACGGCCTGCCCTTTTTTTGAAAAACTGCGGAATACCTCTTGCAAAGCAGCAAAAGATGGTATATCATAGATTTAGCACTTGAACGGGTAAAGTGCTAAATCATCGTAAATTTTGGAAACCGCGAAAAGGAGGTTTCTTCCATGAATATGAATCAGTTTACCCAGAAGTCCCTGGCCGCCATTCAGGGAGCTCAGGAGCTGGCCCGGGAGTACGGCCAGCAGCAGATCGAGCAGGAGCATCTGCTCCTGGCTCTGGTCAGCGATCAGGAGGGCTTCATCCCCCAGCTGCTCACCGCCGCCGGGATGACGGTGCCCAGCTTCCAGGCGGCCGTGGCCGCCCTGGTGAACAAGCTGCCCAAGGTGTCCGGGGGCAGTCGGGAGGCCGACAAGGTGTATGTGGCCCAGGACGTGGACCGCGCCCTCAACGCCGCCCAGGAGCAGGCCGGCGCCATGAAGGACGAGTATATCTCGGTGGAGCATCTGCTTCTCGGTCTGATGGAGCGGCCCAACTCCAATTTAAAGGAGCTCTTCCGCACCTATAACGTGACCAAGGAGAAGATCATGCAGGCCCTGGCCAGCGTCCGGGGCAACCAGCGGGTCACCTCCGACAACCCGGAGGAGACCTATGACGCTCTGAAGAAGTACGGCACCGACCTGGTGGACCGGGCCCGGCAGAACAAGCTGGACCCTGTCATCGGCCGTGACGACGAGATCCGAAACGCCATCCGCATCCTGAGCCGGAAGAGCAAAAATAACCCCGTGCTCATCGGCGAGCCCGGCGTGGGCAAGACCGCCATTGCCGAGGGACTGGCCCAGCGGATTGTCAAGGGGGACGTGCCCGCCAGCCTGAAGGACAAGACCATCTTCTCCCTGGACATGGGCTCCCTCATCGCAGGGGCTAAGTATCGGGGCGAATTTGAGGAGCGGCTGAAGGCCGTTTTGAACGAGGTCAAGAAGAGCGAGGGCCGCATCATCCTCTTCATCGACGAGCTGCACACCATCGTGGGCGCCGGCAAGACCGAGGGCTCCATGGACGCGGGCAACCTGTTAAAGCCCATGCTGGCCCGGGGCGAGCTGCACTGCATCGGCGCCACTACCCTCAACGAGTACCGCCAGTATATCGAGAAGGACGCCGCCCTGGAGCGCCGGTTCCAGCCCGTCATGGTCAACGAGCCCTCGGTGGAGGACGCCATTGCCATCCTCCGGGGTCTGAAGGAGCGCTACGAGGTGTACCACGGGGTGAAGATCACCGACGGGGCCATCATCGCCGCCGCCACCCTCAGTAACCGCTATATCACCGACCGGTTCCTTCCCGACAAGGCCAT
>CALWYD010000123.1 GCA_944385675.1 uncultured Oscillospiraceae bacterium | reverse complement strand
CCATGCCATAGAGCAAGGAACCGCCGCCCGTCATCACAATACCGTTACTGTAAACATCTCCGACTAGCTCTGGGGGGGTCCGCTCAATGACCTGTTGGACACTGAGGATGATCTCCGAGACGTGATCTTTGATGGCTCCGTAAATTTCCTTCCAGCCGATGTCGATCATCTGTGGAAGACCGGTGAGCAGATTTCTTCCCCTAACAGCGACCGACTTGCTGTCCTCACGGGGATAGGCGCAGCCCACTTCTGTTTTAATGTGCCGCGCCGTCTGCTCACCAATGAGCAGGTTGTGATAATCTTTCATATGTCTGATGATTGCATCATCCATCTTGTTGCCCGCAACCTTAATCGATTGCTTGGTGACAATTCCATTTAAGGAAAGGACAGCTATGTCGGTAGTGCCACCGCCAATGTCTACAATCATGTTGCCGTTTGGTTTTGTAATATCCAGTCCCGCTCCCAAGGCAGCCGCAACCGGCTCTTCAATTAAATAGACCTTCCGCGCTCCAGGAGTGGCGGCAGAATCCACCAGGGCTTTGGACTCCACCTGTGTAATCTGTGAGGGTACACAAATGCTCACCCGAGGTTTTATAATGCTGTTTCCAAAGACCTTGTGGAGAAAAAATTTAATCATAACCTCCGTAGCCGCATAGTCGGAAATGACACCATCACTCATGGGCTTGATGACCTGTAGCCTGTCCGGCGCCTTTCCCAACATGCGGTAGGCTTCTTCTCCCACCGCCACTACTTCATCTGTTTTTCGATTGATTGCCACTACAGACGGTTCGCTGAGCACCGCGCCCTTATCCTTAAAATAGATGATGACTGTTGTAGTTCCAAGGTCGATACCGATATCCATTGATGACACGTTATGTCCCCCTATTCTCTATATGAAATCTTTAAACGTTTATATTCAATCCATTATTATATGTAGTTTTTTTTGTTTTTTCAAGTAAATTTCCTGAACGATGGTTGGGGACTCAAAGATTTTCTTTTGTCCCATTTCCATGTTCCAACACAGTAGCGGCACAGGTTATGCAGTAGACCTGCTGGGCGCCCGCCTTCTTCAGCGCCTTGGCGCACTCCCCCGCTGTGGAGCCTGTGGTCAGCACGTCATCCACCAGCAAAATTGTCTTGGCCCAGTCCGGCAAGCAAGCCGAAAAAGCACCGGACAGGTTGGTGCGCCGCTCCCCAGCAGGCAGGCCCCGCTGGCGTTTGGTTTCCCGCACCTTGGTGATGGCTTTTTCTCTGAGCGGAATGCCAAGTCTCCGGGAAAGTTCTTTTCCCAATAGAGCGCTGTGGTTATACTCCCGTTCCCGCCGTTCTGACCTGTGCATGGGTACTGGGACAATCAGGTCAAACTGCTCAGAGGGAAAGGCCTCTTTTACCCTTGTCTCCATGAAAACGGCCAGCAACGGTGTCAGCTCCCGTTGGCCGTAAAATTTTAGCTGATGGATCAGGTGCCGCGCCTTCCCTCCATAGTAAAAAGGGGCGGCCGCACCGTCAAAGGCAAATTCATCCCCCTCGCAGACACAGTTTGCCCGATCTCTCCCGCAAAAGGGGCAAATATTGCTGCCGATGGTGGGGAGATCGGCGCGGCACAAGGAGCAGATTTCTTCCTCCTGCCCGATGATCCTGCCGCAGATAGCGCATCGCTTACAGAACAGAACCGACAACAGCCGCTCGATTGCCCCGTTCATTTTCTACCCCTCCTGCTGCTCCACTTCCCACTGGATAAACTCCTTTAGGCCCGAATACCGCAGTGTTTTCTTATTGTTTTCCACCATAAATTTGACAGCGCTTCTGGGGCCCACAATAATCAGCAGCTTTTTTGCCCGCGTCACCGCTGTATAAAAAAGGTTGCGGAAATAAAGCCGCCGGGTCGGGTGCATCAAAGGAAGGATCACAGCCTCAAACTCGCTGCCCTGGCTTTTATGAACGGTAACAGCGTAAGCCAATTCCAGCTCGTTTGCCCCATCAAAAGAATAGGAACAGCTTCGATCCTCAAAGCGCAGCTGCATCATACGGCTGCCCCGGTCAATTTTGACCACCTGGCCAATGTCTCCATTATAGACACCGCTGCCATTCTCTCCATTATCCCGGGTCCAGACCATATCATAATTATTGCGGATCTGCATCACCTTATCTCCCTCCCGGTAGGTGATGCCGCTAAAAACGAATTCCGCCTTATCAGGGGAGGGGGGATTGAGGGTCTCCTGGAGACGACGGTTGAGTTCCATGGTACCCAGTTCCCCCTTGCGGGAGGGTACCAGCACCTGGATATCCCATAGAGGGGAAAATCCATAGGTACCCGGCAGCCGCCGTGCGCACAGATCCGCCACCATCTGGGCCGTCTTTGTATAACTGTGGCTTTCCATAAAGAAAAAGTCGTTGTCCCGCTGAGAAAGCTCCGGCTCTTCTCCCCCCACAATGGCATGTGCGTTGGTGACAATCAGGCTCTGAGCGGCCTGGCGGAAAATTTCGTCCAGCCGCACATAGGGGATGCAGTCGCTGTCAATGAGGGATTTGAGGACGTTCCCTGCCCCCACAGACGGAAGCTGGTCACTGTCCCCCACCAAAATCAGCTTTGCTGAAAGTTTCATGGCGCGGAGGAGGGCTTCAAAGAGCAGGGTATCCACCATGGACATTTCATCCACAATAATCACATCTGCTTTCAGCGGATTTTTCTCTCCCCGCTTAAATTTCACCATGCTCCGGGATCCAGGGTCGGTAAAGTCCACCTCCAACAGGCGGTGGATGGTTTTTGCTTCCCGGCCGGTCAATTCCGTCAGACGTTTAGCGGCCCGTCCGGTGGGTGCGCAGAGGGCCACTGTGTCCCCCTGTTCCTCAAATAGATCAATGATGGCGTTAAGGGTGGTGGTTTTTCCGGTACCCGGCCCGCCTGTCAGGATAAAGACGCCGCTGACCATGGCCTGGGTAATGGCCTTTTTCTGCTGGACAGCATAGGAAATCCCCTTGCGTTGCTCCAGTTTATGAATATCTCCGTCTCTCTTGCGTTCCGGCGCTGTCAGCAACCGCATATTCATGACCAGCCGGCCGGCAATGTATCGCTCCGCGCCATAGAGCTCCGGCAGATAAAGAAATACCCGGTCTCCCAGCATTTCCTCCACCAGCTCGTTTTCCTCCAACGACAGGACCATAGCACTTTCCACCTCATCGCTGCCAACATCCAACAGCTGGGCAGCGGCCGCGATGAGCTTGTCCTTAGGCAGACAGGTATGTCCATTTTGCAGATTGTGGGAAAGGACATAGACAATCCCCGCCCGGACGCGCAGGGTATCATCGGAATCAAAGTCTAAGGTTCGGGCGATTTCATCGGCCTCAGAAAAATCCAGGCCAATGTCATAAGCGCATAGGACATAAGGGTTTGCCTTGATGACATCCACACCGACGGCTCCCCACTTTCGCCAGATTTTCACCGCCACCATGGGGGCGATGCCAAACCGGCTGAGGAACATCATTACACTGCGCATTCCAAATACCCGTTTGAGTTCCTGTCCGATGGATTCTATCTTTTTGGGAGTTAGGCCCTTGATCTCGGTCAGCCGCTCCGGATGCTCCGACATAATATCCAGCGTCTCATCCCCGAAGGCATCCACCATCCGTTTGGCAATGACAGGGCCGATCCCCTTGACCGCCCCGGAGCTTAAATATTTATAGATGGCATTGGCGGTGGCGGGAAGGCTCCTTTCACAGAGTGACGCCTTAAACTGTAGGCCATAGGTGGGGTGGAAGACATATTCTCCCACCAAACGCAGCTGTTCCCCTTCGCTGACCTCCACCATCTGACCGACTACTGTGACAAGCTCTTCCCCGGTATTGAGTTCCAGCACAGTGAAGCCGGTCTCATCACTTGCAAATACGATGTCTTCCACCGAGCCTTCCAGCGTTGTCAGTTCCCTCTCCTGCATTTTCTGCCTCCGTTGCCATTTTCTCCGCCAATGGAAATGGCCCTGGAAGCGCGGCCTCCAGGACCTTGTAATTTCTATGTTTA
>CALWYD010000122.1 GCA_944385675.1 uncultured Oscillospiraceae bacterium | reverse complement strand
GGGTGTCCCAGGTGCACTCCATGGCGGCCTTGCCCACCAGGCCATACCGTATGGCCATGGGTGCGCTCACCAGCTCCTGGTAAAACATGGGGATTCCCCCGGACAGAATAGGGCGGGAGTACAGGATGGAGTTGATGTAGTCCGGCTCGCTGTAGCTGGTAAACGAGGCCATGTAGTTATACAGGCTGCTGGAGCTGCTGCTGCCCACAACCAGCGGCGAGGAGCGGTATACGGAATCGGCGCGGTCGTTGACGGTCAAGGCGACGCCTTCTGCCGTGTAGGGGCAGGCGACCAGCAGCTTCACCTGTATGTAGTTGGTAAGGTCGATCTGGGACAGATCCATGGTGAGCTTGGCGCTCCCCCCGGAGGAGGACACCTGACACAGCTTGACCCATAGATCCCCCGCCGCCATCTCGCCCCGCAGGGTCTGTGCGGTGGAGGTGAGCTGGCCGGACAGGGCGGTGACCGTGCTCTGGTCGGCCTTGGTGGCCACCTGGGAGGAGAGAGTGTTTAAATCGCTCTGACTGGCTTTTGTGGCCACCTGGGAGGAGAGAGTATTTAAATCACTCTGACTGGCTTTGGTAGCCACCTGAGCAGAGAGACTGTCCAGGGCGCTTTGGTTTGCCTTGTTACTAACCTGATTTGTTAGGTCGGTAACAGTGCTCTGTGCCGCCTTTTCTCCTACCTGTTCAGACAGACTGTGGAGAGCGGCATCCACTTTTTGATTGTCCGCGTTAAATTCTTCGTGTAGCACCTGGTCGCCGGCCGACCATTGATTCAGACTGTAATGAGATGTATTGCCGCTTGCCATAAATAAAACCTCCTGTTGTTAATTGGCAGCGGACTGGGGCCGCTGCCCTCTTATATACTTAGGAGGGTGATGGCAGGAGAAGGGACGTCAGGGTACATCTTTCGAGAGATATATCAAAAGCAAGATATATATTGGGAACTGAATTACATTTTCTCTGTAAGGCGGGAAATAGATAGATATGGAACAGGAAAATGCCTTAGGCCAGGGTTGCAATACCCAGAGGCATATTATATAATAAATTGCATTAATTTGGAATATTGCAGATTGGGGAACCATTGGAGGATATTACTGTGAGTGCAAAGAAATCCAAACGTCGGCCGGCGGCCCGGCCGGCCGTGAACCAGGACAAACCTGCGGCAGAACAGAGTGCGCCGCCTGCCGAAAGGGCGGATCCGGAGTGGGGGGGTGCCCCTGCAGAACAGGGGCCGAAACAGGCCGAACCTGCCGCCGCTGTGCCTTCAGAGGAAAGGGAGTCGAACCCGAAAGGCAGTGCGCTCCGCATTGTCCTCTTTTTCCTTTTGCTCTTTTTGGCCATGACGGTACAGACCCTGGCCTTTTCCGTCCTGACAGCTGCGGTGGCCCTGGCTTTGTCCCTGGGGAAAACGCCCGGGGCCAATCTGAGCAGACGGGCCGGGCCTGCCTTAGCCGGCCTTTTGGCCTTTCTGGTGCTGTGTACCGTGGCCAGCCTATACACTAGCTTTGGCTCCTATGCGATCACGGAACTCTCCCACTACCTGGCCGCCGGCTCCCTGGCCCTGCTGCTGCTCGCCCGGGGACGCAGGGAGGATGCCCGGGGCCTGCTGTGGGGCTTCTCCGCCGTGTGCGCCGTCGTGGGCCTTCTGTGCCTGGATATGGCCTGCGGGGGGCCGCTGTTCCGGGGGTTCTCCTCCACCATGGCCGCCCTGGGCAGCACTATGTACCAGGAGCTGCAGCAGGTGACCTACACCGGCGCCCGCATGAACGGCATCTTCAACAACGCCAACCTCACCGGCAGCCTGACCGCCCTGGGAATGCTGGCGGGGCTGTATCTGAACGGCACGGGAAAGCGCCGGGCGGAGCGGCTGCTGGCCTGCCTACTGACGGGGCTTTCCGCTGTGGCCTTCCTGGCCGCCATGAGCCGGGGCGCCATTTTGTGCTTCGCCGCGGCCCTGGTGGTCTACCTGTTCGCCGTGGGCAGGGGGGAGCGCCTGCCCTTGTTTTTCTCCATGCTCTGCCTGGGCGTGACCATGGCGGTCTTCGGCACGCTGTCCGTCACCCTGCTGGCGGCGGGAAACCCTGCGGGCACCTGGGTGGCCCTGCCCGCCGGCGTGCTGCTGTGGCTGCTGTGGGAATTTCCCGGCCGGGCCCTTGCTCGCCTGCTGGAGGGGAAGACCCGCTGGATCGCTGCCGCGGCGGCCGTGCTGGCCGCGGCGGGCATCGCCGCTGTGGCGCTGGCCTTCTCCCTCACCGGGCCCTATGTGCTCACGGAGAGTAACTTCTTCACCCGGGGGGCGGACGTTACTCCGGGGGAGAGCTACACCCTCTCCGGCGACTGGGACGGGGCGGTCAGCGTGGTCATCTACGGCTCCACCCTGGAGCAGGAGCTCACCGGAACCACTGAGACCTACTATAACGGCCCCCTGGAGGAGGCCGCCTTCACTGTGCCCGACGGGGTGGAGCGGGTGCTGATCCAGTTCAGGGCTCCGGAGGGCGGCCAGGTGCGCAGCGTATCCCTGTCCGACGGGACGGAGCTGCCTATGGCTTATACTTTGCTGCCCGAGAACATCGTGGGACGGCTGCAGAAGAGCCTGTTCCAGGACAGCAGCTTCCTGCTGCGGGTGCAGTACGTGAAGGACGGCTGGACCCTGTTCACCCAGGCCCCTCTGGCCGGTCACGGCCTGGGGGCCACGGAGGGCCTTCTCACCTCGGTGCAGCCCTTCTTCTATGAGTCTCTCTACCTCCACAACCATCTCCTGCAGGTAATGGACGAGACGGGCCTGCTGGGCCTGGCCGCCTTCCTGGCCCTGCTGCTAGGGTGTGCCTGGCTGCTGGTGCGCCGCCTGCGGCAGGGGAAAGACCCTCTGGCCGCTGTCCTGCTGGCCTGCTGGGCTATGATGAATCTCCACGGGCTGATGGAGATTACCTTCTCCGTGCGCATGTACCAGTGCGCGGCCCTTGTCCTGCTGGCACTAATAATCGTCTGCTATCAGAAGCCCTTGAAAAAGAAATGGAGCGGTGGGGCGAGAGTGGCCGTCCTGTCCCTTACCTGCCTGTGGCTGGCAGTCACCGCAGGGCTGATCCTAGGCAGCCAGCTGGCCCAGCGGGAGTATGAAAATCTGGACACCTCGGCCATGACCGTGGATCAGTTTATGAACACCATGGATCGGCTGGATCTGATGGACTGTTATACCGATCAGGACTATAAAGTCAATTTGATGGTCACAGCGCTGCAGCGAGGGGAGGCCACTGACCTGGGAATTGCCACCCGCTGTGCCCGGGAGCTGCTGGAAACAGGAGAATACGATGCCTGCTACAAGGCTGCGGCTTACTACTGCTTGCCCCTGAAGGATCTCACCAGCTTCTTTTTTGCCGTACAGACAGGACTTGCCCAGGAGCGGTCTAACTCCGATGCCTGGAATAGTGCCTTTCATCTCTTTTCTCAGGCCTATGAGCAGCTGGACGAGACCCTGATGGAGGACTTTGTGGCCGGCCTGACCTCCACCGGAAAGCTGATGGATGAGGTCAACCAGGTGCTGCTGGTAGACGTGGCTTTGACGGAAGAGAACCAGTCCCTGCTGGAGCTGGCTCGGGCCATAGAGGAGCAGGGCGTGGATGGGCAAGGGGCCTATTTTATGATCGGTGCACTGCTGGGCGGAGCAGAACAGGAAAACTAAGTCATTCCATTGAAAAACCAGGACGGCCCTGCGGCTGTCCTGGTTTTCCTGTGTAGGAAGCATACCCCGGAAACGGAATTATTTTGGCGTCAAAATTTCGGAATATCTGGACAAAATTGCGCTTAATTCCACAAAAGGCGACCTTTTCTTTTCTTGCTTGCTATGGTATACTATAAACCGGCTGTAACCGTGCCCAAAATAGGCCCGGAGATAAAGAGGTACAGAGGTTTATGAAATTTTTACGTAGTTTTCTTCTGTTCGCATGTGACAGTGCCATTTTATTAATCGCGACCCTGTTTTGTCTGGTATTTTCCCACTGGTTCCATGACAACGGGATGGGACGGATGCTATACCTGGCCATTCACTTGGCCGTAATGTATGGCTGTGTTACGGTGTCCCAATTACTGTTCCGCACGTATTCCAGTCTATGGAGGTATGCGGAAAGCCGGGAGTATATGACACTGCTGATGGCGGCCTTCTGCGGATTTTTTGCTTATGAGGTGATTGCCCGCACTCTTATGAGTAAGGTGATTATTTCCTTCATCACCCTTACCGCTATTGGGGGTCTGTGGGTACTGGGGATGCTGCTGCTGCGGTTTTCCTACCGGGTATACCGCAGCCATGTGAACTACAGGCGGGGAGATCACCAGATCCCTGCAGCTATTGTGGGGGCCGGCGCGGCGGGACTCCAACTGCTGGAGGAGCTGCGCAGCAACCAGAGCAGCAAATTTGAGGTAAAATGTTTTTTTGACGATGACCCGGCCAAGTATCACCGAACCATTCACGGCATCCGGGTGCAGGGCACCATTGATGAGGCCCCGGCCCAGTTGGTGCTGCGGGGGATTGGCCATGTGTTTGTGGCCATTCCCTCTGCGGGGGAGGGGCGGCGCCATGAGGTGCTGCAGGCCCTGTCCAGGCTGGACCAGGTTCGCGTGTCCACTCTGCCCAGCACTATGGAGCTCATTGACCACAGGCCCATCCGGGGGCAGCTGCGGGAGGTACAGATTGAGGACCTTCTGGGACGGGCCCCGGTCATGCTGGATCCTGCCCCGGTGGATGCTTTCCTGGAGGGGAAGGTGATCATGGTGACCGGAGGGGGCGGTTCTATAGGCTCAGAGCTGTGCCGGCAGATTGTCAAGCACGATCCCCGCAAGCTGGTCATTGTGGACATCTATGAAAATAACGCCTATGACATTCAGCAGGAGCTGCTCTACCGCTACGACGGCCGGCTGGATCTGGCGGTGGAGATCGCCTCGGTGCGGGACGGGGAGCGGATGTGCCAGCTCATGGAGAAGTATCACCCCCAGGTGGTCTTCCATGCCGCCGCCCACAAGCACGTCCCCCTCATGGAGACCAGCCCCCAGGAGGCCATCCGAAACAATGTGTTCGGCACGCTCAATGTGGTGCGGGCAGCTCACAAGTACGGTGTGGAAAAGTTTCTGCTCATCTCCACAGACAAGGCAGTCAACCCCACTTCCGTGATGGGAGCCAGCAAGCGGCTGTGCGAGATGATCCTGCAATCCATGAAGGGGTACAGCACCACGGACTTCGTGGCAGTGCGCTTTGGCAACGTGTTGGGCTCCAACGGCTCAGTGGTTCCCCTGTTTAAGCGTCAGATTGCCGCCGGTGGGCCGGTGACCGTAACTGACAAGCGGATTATCCGGTACTTTATGACCATTCCAGAGGCGGCCCAGCTGGTACTCCAGGCAGGGGCCCAGGCCCGGAAAAATGAGCTTTTTGTGCTGAACATGGGCCAGCCGGTGAAAATTTTGGAGCTGGCGGAAAATCTCATTCGCCTGTCCGGGCTGGTACCTTACCAGGATATTGATATTGTGGAGACTGGACTTCGGCCCGGGGAGAAGCTCTACGAGGAGCTGCTCATTGCCAGCCGGGATATTGAGCAGACGGAGAACAGCCAGATTTACATTGAACGCCAGCCCGCCATTACCCCCCGGGAACTGGAACAGAAGCTTGACCTTCTGCAGAAAGCCCTGGAGGAGGATTCCCCCGCTGCCATCCGCAGAGCCCTGCACCAGGTGGTGCCTACCTTCCTGGAACCGGAGGAAGTCAACCGTACCCAGGGCAGGGAGGTGGAGCTCCCCCATCAGGACAGACACGGGGTTGCCATGGGGGGATAACCAAATGAAAAAGGAGCCTGTGTGCCTTTTCGGCACACAGGCTCCTTTTACGCTTTCGCTCAACCCCTGAGGGACTCAGCCCAGACGGCATACTGAGCCACCTTGGCGTCACAGTCAGCCTTGGAGGTGCCGCTGGCCAGGATATAGACCTTCACCTTGGGCTCGGTACCTGAGGGGCGGACGATGAGGCTGGTGCCGTCTGCCATCTCATAGCGCAGCACGTTGGACCCGGACAGCTCCATGGAGGTTCTGGCTCCGTCGGCCACCGTAATCACACTTCCGTCCTGGTAGTCCTTTTGCTGGGTAACCGCTACCCCGGCGATCTCTCTGGGGGGCTGGCTGCGCAGGGAGGCCATCAAATCGGCCATCTTCTTCAATCCGTCCAGACCGGGCATTACCAGGTTCAGGGTCTTCTCCCCGTAGTAGCCGTACTTCTCAAAGAGCTTCTGCAGGGCGTCATAGAGGGTCATACCCTGGGAGGCGTACCAGGCGGCCATCTCGGTCAGCTCCACACTGGCGGAGACAGCATCCTTATCCCGCACATAGTCCCCCAGCATGTAGCCGTAGCTCTCCTCGTAGGAGAGGATGACCTTTCCCTGACCGCTCTCCTCCAGTTGGTCCTTTTTCTGGGCCAGGAACTTAAAGCCGGTGAAGGTATCGTAGCACTGCAGGCCGTTGACCTGGGCCACTTTCCGGGCCATCTCGGTGGTAACAATGGTCTTCAGGGCTACGGGCCTGTCCGGCATCTTGCCGGTGCGGCGCTTGGCGCCGATCAGGTAGTCCAGCAGCAATACCCCTGTCTGGTTTCCGGAAATGACCACAAATTCGTCATTTTTGGTGCGTACCATGATACCCACCCGGTCGGCGTCGGGGTCGGAGCCCAGGATGAAATCGGCTCCCTCTTTTTTAGCGATGTCCACCGCCAGGTAGAAGCCCTCCGGGTTCTCGGGATTGGGGGAAGCCACGGTGGGGAAGTTACCGTCGATAACCATCTGCTCCGGGACGCAGATGACCTGCTTCATGCCCAGCCGGCGCAGGGCCTCGGGGATGAGCTTGTAGCCGGTGCCGTGGAAGGGGGTATAGACCATCTTGAAGGTATCGGCCACCTGCTCCACGGCGGCCTTATCGTTGACCTGGCCCATGACGTTGGCCAGGAACTTCTCGTCGGTCTCCTCGCCCATGAGCGTGATGAGCCCGGCCTTCACCGCCTCATCGTAGTCCATGCGCCGGATAGAGTCAAAGAGATCCAGCTCCTCCATCTTCTTGGCAATGGCGGAGGCGTGGTGGGGAGGCAGCTGGGCGCCATCCTGCCAGTAGACCTTATAGCCGTTGTACTCCTTGGGGTTGTGGCTGGCAGTGACATTCACGCCGGCAATGCAGCCATATTCCCGCACGGCGAAGGACACCTCCGGGGTGGGGCGCAGGGCGTCAAACAGG
>CALWYD010000121.1 GCA_944385675.1 uncultured Oscillospiraceae bacterium | reverse complement strand
GACGGCCCAGCGCGCCGCTCAACAGCTGTTGGAAGAGGCCAGGGTTCAGGCCGAGGCAGAAAATAGCCGGCTACTGGCCCAGGCAGAAGAACAGGCCGCCAAGGCTGCAGATGAACTGCTGGCCCAGGCCAGGCTGGAGTGTGAGGAGATGAAGCGGGCCGCCGGCAGCCGGTTGGATCAGGCGGCGCAGTTGATTGTAGAAAAGGTTGTGAATCGCTGATGGCCATCGTCAAAATGAAGCGCCTGTGCCTGGTTGCCATGCGGTCAGACCAAGATGCGTTGCTCCGGCTGCTTCAGCACATGGGCTGCGTGCAGATTGGCCAGCCTGATCTGGAAGAGGAAGACCCGCTTTGGGAACGGCTGACGCGGCCCGGCGACGAGGGGCTGTCAGAAGCACGGGAGCGCCATAAGGCAGTGGAGCGGGCGCTGGAAGTGCTGAAACGGAAAGCCCCCCAGAAAGAGGGCCTGCTCAAACCAAAGCCCAGGCTGACGGAGAATGAGCTGTTTGATGAACAAGTGGCGCAGGCTGCTGCCCGCGGAGTAGAGGAGATTAATCAGGCGGACCACCGCCTGTCTGCCATTCAGGGGGAAAAGGCCAAGCTGTTGGCTCAGAAGAACGTTCTGGAACCATGGCGTCCCCTGGATCTGCCCTTAGAGGCCCGGTCCACCGGCCAGGTGGAAATTCAGTTGGGCACCATGCCCCTTACCGTCTCCTTTGAAGAGGCGGAACGGGCCGCTGCCCAGGTAGGAGAGCTGGCCACCCTCACGCAGATCTCTACAGATCAAGAGCAGCAGTACCTTTTGTTGATCTGCCATGTCAGTCAAAAGGAGGCTGTGCTCCAGGTGTTGAAAGAGATGGGCTGGTCCCGGGCCAATGTGGGGGAGTGGAAGGGCACTGCCCAGGAAAATTTGGCTCGTCTGGACGGAGAGCTGGAGAAGCTGGAGCAGGAGACTGCTGCTCTTGAGAAAAAGCTGTCCGATATGGGCCCCCTGCGGGATGATCTGCGCCGTTTGGCTGACCGCACAGCGGTGGAGATATCCCGGGAAGAGTCCAGAAGTCGTCTGCTGGATACGGGACAGACCTTCTATCTGGAGGGCTGGGTGCCGGCGGACAGTTGGCCAAAACTGGAGAAGGCCCTGGAACCTTATTTCTGTACGTGGGAAGTAGCTGACCCGGCAGAGGAGGATTATCCCCAGGTGCCGGTACAGCTAAAAAATAACCCCCTGACCCGGCCGCTGAATATGGTGACGGAGATGTACTCCCTCCCCGCCTATAACGGACTGGATCCCAACCCCCTGATGGCCCCGTTTTTTGTCACCTTTTTTGGGTTGATGATGGCAGATATGGCCTACGGCATCATTATGATGGTAGGGGGCTGGTTTATTCTAAAGAAGATGAAGGCCAAGGGCACTATAGCCCATATGGGCGGACTGGGACTGCTGTGCGGCGCCACCACATTTATCTTCGGCGCTCTGACCGGCGGCTTTTTGGGAGACTTTATTCCCCAGATTGCTAAGATTATTAACCCCAACAGCACTGTGGCGCTTCCGGCCCTGTTTACCCCTTTGGACGACACCATTGCCATTCTGGTGGGTTCCCTGGTGCTGGGCGTCATACAGATTTTTACCGGCATGGCCATTAGCGTGGTATATAAGATTAAAACAGGAGACTTTATCGACGCACTGTTCAGTGAGATTACCTGGTGGATTATCCTTGCCGGTGTGGCCCTGGCTATCTTTGATATTGGCACTGTGTCCGGTGTGCCGGTGGTGCTGGTGATAGGACTTCTGATGCTGGCTGTAGGCGGAACCCGCAACGCCAGGGGATTTGGTAAGATTACCAGCTTTATTGGCCTGGTTTATAACGGTGTAAGCGGCTATTTCAGCGACACCTTTTCCTATGCCCGTCTGATGGCCCTGATGCTGGCGGGCAGCGTCATTGCCCAGGTATTTAACACCTTAGGTTCTGTTACCGGAAACGTATTGGGCTTTGTGGTAATTTCCCTGTTGGGAAACACGCTGAACCTGGTGTTGAACCTGTTGGGCTGCTACGTCCACGACCTGCGCCTGCAGTGTCTGGAGTTTTTTGGACGGTTTTATTTGGAGGGCGGCAAGCCCTTTAAACCCCTGGCAATACAGACAAAATATGTGGATATGATGAAGGAGGAACAGTAAAATGGTAGAGTTTTTTGAAATGTTTGGTGGCACCAGCTTGGCGCTGATCGGTGCTGCTTTGACGGTGTGCCTGTGTTGTATCGGTTCCGCCAAGGGCACCGGCATGGTGGGCGAAGCTGCTGCCGGCCTGCTCTGCGAAGCCCCCGAGAATTTCTCTAAGTGTTTGATTTTGCAGGTACTCCCCGGTACTCAGGGCCTGTATGGTCTGGTGGTATGGTTCTTCGCTCTGTTCACCATGGGTGCCTTTTCCGGTGGAATCCAGCCTCTGAGCATGGCTGAGGGCATGGCAGTGTTTGCCTCCTGCATCCCCATGACTCTGGGGGGCTGGCTCTCCGCACTCTATCAGGCCAGAGTGGCTGCTGCCTCCATCAATATCGTGGCCAAGAAGCCCGACGATGCTGCCAAGGGCATCATCCTCTGCGGCGTGGTAGAATTCTACGCCATCTTGTCCCTGCTGGCCTCCATCCTGCTGCTGATGAATGCCCTGTAAGGTTCTCTGAAACCCAGGGAAAACAGACACAAGGAAAGAAAGGCGGGATCCCATGGAGGGAATTGAAAAAATCACCGAAAAAATCCGCTCCGACAGTCAGGCGGAGATTGCCCGGCTAGGCAGGGAGACGGATGAGACGGTTCGGGACATCCAGCAATCGGCTCAGGCCCAGGCGGACAAGGAGACAGCCGATGCCCTTGCCCGGGGCCGCAGGGCTGCCGAGGAGCGGCTGGAACGGCTGAAGTCTGCCGCCAAGATGGAGCGGCGCAAGCTGGAGCTGGCTGCCCGGCAGGAGATGGTGTCCCGGGCCTTTGATCTGGCTTTGGAGAAGTTGTGTTCTCTGCCTGAGCAGGAGTATGTGCAGCTGCTCACCCGCCTGGTGTTGGAGGCCTCCTCCACGGGGCGGGAACAGCTGGTGTTCTCCCCCCAGGATCGGGCCCGTGTGGGTAAGCAGGTGGTAGTGGCGGCCAATGAGTGCCTGGTTAAGCAGGTGGTGCCCGGCCTGCCGGAGTCCATTGCCGAGACCAAGGTGGGGGCGCTTCTGGGTAAGGTAGTCAACTCCACTGCTGCCATGGTTACGGGAACCGGCATGCTCACCCTCAGTGAGGAGACCCGGCCCATGCGGGGCGGATTTATCCTGGTGGACGGGGATGTGGAGATCAACTGTGCCTTTGAGACACTGGTTCGTCTGCAGCGGGAGAAGCTGGAGAAGAGTGTGGACCAGGTGCTGTTCGGGGCATAAGGCGGAGTTGCCGCGCCCCATATGGAAAAAGGGAGGAGGGATATTTTGTCCCACCGGAAAGATACGGATTATCTCTCCATTTCGGCCCGGATCCGGGTCATGGAGAACCGGCTGCTCACCCGTGAGCGGATGGATCGAATGATTGAGGCCCGGGATACTGCCGAGGCCATGAAGGTGCTGGTGGAGTGCGGTTACCCAGACAGAGGCGGGGATCTGAATGCAGTTCTGGCCCAGGCTCGGGCAGACACCTTTCGGGAGATGGAGAAGGCCTCTCCCGACTGTCGGCTCTCTGAGATATTCCAGCTGAAATATGACTATCACAACGCTAAAGTACTTCTGAAAGCAGCAGCCGTGGGGGAACAGGCGGAACGGCTGATGCTGCCCGGCGGGCGGTATGACCGGCGGCAGCTGTTGGAGTCCTGGAATCAGGAAGATCTGGGTGCCTACTCGGAGGAGTTCCAGCAGGCAATGGCCCAGGCTCAGTCTGTCCTGGCTGACAGCGGCGACCCCCAAAAGGCCGATCTGATTTTAGATCGGGCCTGTTACCGGGAAATGGCCCTGCTGGCCAATGAACTACACAGCGATTATCTGCGGGGTTATGTCCGCCTGGCGGTGGATATCGCAAACCTGCGTACTGCCGTGCGAGTACACCGCATGGGCAGAGAGCGGGACTTTCTGCGCCAGGCGCTGCTGGAGGGAGGAAATGTCCCTGTCCAGACGATTCTCTCCGCCCAGGGCGATGGGCTGGGCAAGGTGTTTTGGTCCGGCCCTTTGGCCCAGGCTGCAGAGCTGGGCGCTCAGCTGACCCAGCCGGACAGCGGTCCCTTGACCGCCTTTGAAAAGGCGTGCGACGATGCGCTGACCGCCTATCTGGCCTCCGCCCACCGGGTTCCCTTTGGAGAGCAGGTGGTAATCGGTTATCTCTACGCCAAGGAGGCGGAACTGACTGCCATCCGCACTATCTTTGCCGGCCGTGCCGCCGGTCTGGACGGAGATACCATCCGGGCCCGGCTGCGGGAGACCTATGCGTAAGGAGGCGGGGGAAGATGTATAAAATTGCTGTGATGGGGGACATGGACAGCGTGCTGGGTTTTAAGGCCCTGGGACTGGAGGTATGTCCGGTAAGCACCCCCGAAGAGGGGCATGAAGCCCTCCACCGCATGGCGCGGGAGAACTATGCCATTATTTATATGACCGAGCAGCTGGCTGTCAAACTCAGTGCGGACATTGCCCGGTATAAGGACGCACTGTCCCCCGCCATTATCTTGATCCCCGGGAAAGAGGGGCCGCTGGGCATTGGTATGTCCAATGTGAAGACGGCGGTAGAGCGGGCCGTGGGAGCGGATATTCTGTAAGGCTCCCCAACTGTTGGAAATTTGCTTCGAAGGAAGGTTTAGCCTATGGGAACAATCGTCAAGGTCTCCGGTCCTCTGGTGGTGGCCACCGGAATGGAGGAGGCCAATATGGCCGACGTGGTCCGCGTGGGAGATCAGCGCCTGATTGGCGAGATCCTGACCATGAATGGCGACTCAGCTGCTATCCGGGTCTATGAGGAGACCTCCGGCCTGGGGCCTGGAGCGGAAGTGGTGACCACCGGTTCCCCGCTGTCGGTAGAACTGGGACCTGGTCTGGTGGAGAATATTTATGATGGGATCCAGCGTCCGCTGGAGGTCATCATGGAGAAAGTCAAGGGTAATAACCTGCCCCGCGGCGTGGAGGTACCCGCCCTTGACCGGGAAAAGAAGTGGGAGTTTGTACCCGCCGTAGAGCCCGGAACCCAGGTAGTGGGCGGCGACGTAATCGGAACTGTTCAGGAGACGGAGTCCATTCTGCACAAGATTATGGTTCCCCCCGCAATGAAGGGGAAGATTGTCTCCATCCAAAAGGGAGCCTTCACCGTCACTGAGACAGTGGCCGTGCTGGAAGGCGAGGGAGGTGTCCGGACAGAGCTGACCATGATGCAGAAGTGGCCTGTCCGTGTGGGCCGACCCTATAAGCATAAGTATCCTCCCGTTATTCCCCTGCAGTCGGGACAACGTATCGTGGACACGTTCTTTCCTGTGGCCAAGGGGGGCACCGCCGCCATCCCCGGTCCCTTCGGGTCAGGCAAAACGGTGATGCAGCACGCCCTGGCCAAGTGGTCGGATGTGGATCTGGTGGTCTACATCGGCTGCGGCGAGCGGGGCAACGAGATGACCGACGTGCTGAGGGAATTTCCGGAACTGGTAGACCCCCGTACCGGCGAGTCCCTGATGAAGCGCACCGTGCTCATTGCCAATACCTCGGATATGCCCGTGGCTGCCCGCGAGGCCGCTATCTACACGGGCATCACCATTGCAGAGTATTTCCGGGATATGGGCTATGCCGTGGCTGTTATTGCTGACTCTACCTCCCGCTGGGCCGAGGCTTTGCGCGAAATGTCGGGCCGTCTGGAAGAGATGCCCGGCGAAGAGGGCTACCCCGCCTATCTGTCCTCCCGTCTGGCCCAGTTCTACGAGCGTGCCGGCTCCGTGTCCTGCATTGGTTCGGAGGAGCGCCGCGGTTCCCTCACCGCCGTGGGCGCCGTATCCCCTCCGGGCGGCGACCTCTCTGAGCCCGTGTCTCAGGCCACTATGCGTATCGTCAAGGTGTTCTGGGCCCTGGATTCCTCCCTGGCCTACCGCCGCCACTTCCCCGCCATCAACTGGCTTAACTCCTACTCCCTGTATCTGGACTCTTTGAAACCCTGGTACGACGAGCATCTGGGCAAGGACTTCCTAATCAACCGGGAGTGGGCCATGGCCGTGCTCCAGGAGGAGGCCAGCCTCAACGAGATTGTCCAGCTGGTAGGTAAAGATTCCCTGTCCGCTAAGGACCAGATTACCCTGGAAGTGGCCAAGATGATTCGGGAGGACTTTTTGCAGCAGAACTCCTTTGTAGACATTGATTCCTATTCCGAGTATGACCGCCAGGCCCGTCTGCTGGCCATGATACGCCGGTACGATGTGCAGTGCCGGGCGGCCTCCAATCGGGGCGGAGCCCTGACCGATCTGTTCTCCATTCCCAGCCGGGAGAAGATAGGCCGGGCCAAGGCGGTACCCGCCGACCAGTACCGGGAGGTATATTCCCAGCTGATTGATGAGATGGAGGAAGAGATTGCTGCCATCGGGGAGAAAGGAGAGGGTACACTGTGATTCGGGAATATAAAACCATCCAGGAAATCTCCGGCCCGCTGATGGTGGTTAACAAAGTCAAGGGCGTAACTTATGACGAACTGGCTGAAATTGAGATGACAGATGGCACCGTGCGCCGCTGCAAAGTGCTGGAAGTGAACGGCGACTCGGCTGTGGTGCAGCTGTTTGAAAGCTCGGCCGGGATCAACCTGGCCCAATCCAAAATCCGTTTTTTGGGACACCCCCTGCAGCTGGGCGTGTCAGAAGACATGCTGGGCCGGGTCTTCAATGGCATGGGTCAGGCCATTGACGGGGGCCCTGCCATCCTGGCCGATGAGTACCGGGACATTAACGGTCTGGCCATGAATCCCGCCGCCCGGGACTACCCCAATGAGTTTATTCAGACGGGCATTTCCACCATCGATGGGCTGAACACCCTGGTGCGCGGCCAGAAGCTGCCCATCTTCTCTGGCTCTGGCCTGCCCCATGCGGCTCTGGCGGCTCAGATTGCCCGACAGGCCAAGGTGTTGGACGGAGAGTCCAACTTCGCCGTGGTTTTCGCCGCTATCGGCATCACCTTCGAGGAATCGGAGTTCTTTGTCAGCGAGTTTAAGCGCACCGGAGCCATCGACCGCACCGTGCTGTTCACCAATCTGGCCAACGACCCCGCTGTGGAGCGTATCGCTACCCCGCGTATGGCTCTGACTGCGGCGGAATATCTGGCCTTTGAGAAGAACATGCATGTGCTGGTCATTCTCACCGATATTACCAACTACGCCGAGGCCCTGCGGGAGATCTCCGCGGCCAAGAAGGAAGTACCCGGCCGCCGGGGCTATCCCGGTTACCTCTATACGGACTTGGCTACCATGTATGAGCGGGCCGGCCGGCAGCTGGGCAAAGAGGGATCCATCACCATGATCCCCATCCTCACCATGCCCGAGGACGACAAAACCCACCCCATCCCCGACCTGACCGGCTATATCACCGAGGGGCAGATTATCCTCTCCCGTGAGCTCTACCGTCGGGGCATTACTCCTCCTGTGGACGTGCTGCCCTCTCTGTCCCGTCTGAAGGACAAGGGCACCGGTGCGGGAAAGACTCGGGAAGATCACTCTGGAACCATGAACCAGCTCTTTGCAGCTTACGCCACCGGTAAGGAGAACAAGGAATTGATGTCCATTCTGGGCGAGGCTGCCCTGAGCCCCACGGATTTGCTCTACGCCAAGTTTGCTGACGAATTTGAAAAACGCTATGTGGCCCAGGGGACAGAGGAGAACCGCTCCATTTTCGAGACTCTGGACTTGGGTTGGGAGTTGCTTTCCATCCTACCCAGGGGAGAGCTTAAG
This sequence comes from uncultured Oscillospiraceae bacterium, assembly GCA_944385675.1. Lineage (GTDB taxonomy): Bacteria > Bacillota > Clostridia > Oscillospirales > Oscillospiraceae > Lawsonibacter. Next base: position 10,214 of record CALWYD010000121.1, on the reverse strand, counting down.
CGTATTAAGCCGGAGCTCATTGACAAGTATTTGCCCAAGAAGGATTAAGGGGGGGATTTGAATGCCTTCCACAACCATAAATCCCACCCGTATGGAGCTGACCCGGCTCAAGGGCCGGCTGAAGACTGCCCAGCGGGGCCATAAACTGCTGAAAGACAAGCGGGATGAGCTGATGAAGCAGTTCATGGACGTGGTGAGGGAGAACCGAGCCCTGCGCCGCCGGGTGGAGGAGGGGCTTATGCGTGCCCACGGATCTTTTACGGTGGCAGCAGCCCTCATGTCTCCCGAGATGCTGGAGCAGTCCCTTCTGTACCCCAAGCAGAGCGTGGAGCTGGAGATGTCGTTTCAGAACATCATGTCTGTAGATGTGCCCCGGTACCGCTTCCGTACCCACAGCCAGGAGCGGGGGGAGGTTTATCCCTACGGCTTTGCTCAGACCAGCGGTGAGCTGGACGATGCAGTGGATGCCATGTCTCAGGTACTGCAGGACATGCTGCGCCTGGCGGAGGTGGAGAAGACCTCCCAGTTGCTGGCCGAGGAGATTGAAAAGACCCGCCGGCGGGTCAACGCCCTGGAATATGTGAAGATCCCCGAGATGCAGGAGAATATTAAGTATATCACCATGAAGCTGGATGAAAACGAGCGGGCCAATACCATCCGGCTGATGAAGGTGAAGGATATGATTCTCAAGGAGGCCATTCAGGACAAGCGGGAGGCGGACGCGAAGGCCATCCAGACCTTCGGTGGCGAAGATGACGCCCCCACAGCGACCTAGAACTGTTTGGCGCGGTTAGAAATTCAAAAAGGAAAAGGGGCAGGCTCCGGAGAAATCCGGGGCCTGCCCCTTTGTGTTGTCTGGGGGAGAAAAAGGGAGTAGGGAAGAAAATTAGGAGTTTGTCCTGCGTCTGCGGCTACGAAACTCTGCCGCGGCGGTAAAAAGTACGTCTGAGGAGGAATTGAGAGCAGTTTCACAGGAATCCTGGACGACGCCGATAATAAAGCCGATGCCAACCACTTGCATAGCCACATCATTAGAAATACCGAACAGGCTACAGGCCAGGGGAATAAGCAGCAGCGAGCCCCCTGCTACACCAGAACTGCCGCAGGCCGCCGCAGAGGAAACCAGGCTGAGGAGGAAGGCGGTGGGAAAATCCACCGCCAGCCCAAGGGTGTAGGCGGCGGCCAGAGTGAGGACTGTAATGGTGATGGCAGCGCCAGCCATATTGATGGTGGCCCCCAGGGGAATGGAGACAGAGTACTTTTCCTCATCTAACCCAAGCTGCCGACAGAGATTCAGATTCACAGGAATATTTGCCGCAGAGCTGCGGGTGAAGAAAGCCATGATTCCGCTGCCTGCCAGGCAGCGCAACACCAGGGGATAGGGGTTGCGGCGGATGCAGAAAAAGACAATAAGGGGATTAATGACCAGGGCCACAAAGCACATGCAGCCGATCAGAACCACAATCAGCCGGCCATAGGTCTGAAAAGAGGAAAAACCGGTGGTGGACACAGTGGTGAACACCAGGCCCAGAATGCCAAAGGGTGCGCACTGAATGACCCAGCGGATAGCGGTGGACAAAGCAGAGGACAGGTCAGAGAGGGTAGCTTTGGTTTCCTCTTTTGCCTCCCGCAGGGCAAGCCCAAACACCACCGCCCAAACCAGGACTCCCATATAGTTGGCCTGAGCCAAGGCGGAGATGGGGTTGCTTACCGCATTGTTCAGCAGGGTCTGCAATACCTCACCAATTCCGCCGGGTGCCTCTGCGGCAGCACTTTGGTTTAAAATCAAGGTGGAAGGGAAAAGAAAACTGGCAACCACAGCACATAGAGCCGCCAGCAAGGTGCCAATAAGATAGAGAAGGATGATAAAGGTCATATTACTGGGAGCTCCTCGCTTGTGCCGGGCTAAAGAGTCCATCACCAGAAAAAAGACCAGCAGAGGGGCCAGGGCCTTTAGAGCTCCCACAAAGAGAGTACCAAGCATGCCGATGGCAGTGGCCTCCGGAAGGAAAAGGCCCAGAAAAACACCGAATATCAAGCCCAGAATAATGCGCAGCACCAGGTGGATGCGGTTCCATGTTCGAATCAGACGCATAAAAACTCATCTCTCTCTCTCATGAGGACATTCTTTGCCTGGAAACAGTATGTGAAATTCTTCGTAAAAAATCCCACCCAAATAGGATGGGATCTTAAGAGGACAACTTAATTGCAGAAAATTCAATGGCAATTTATAGCGGGCTGGTTCTTCGGTGCAGTCCATTTCAAGGGGGAAAACAGAAAAAGTGTCAAAAAAAGCCGCCGCGGACGATAAATCCGCGACGGCATGGAGCGAGTGACGAGGCTCGAACTCGCTACCTCCACCTTGGCAAGGTGGCGCTCTACCAGATGAGCTACACTCGCAGCGACAAGTGGTATTATAGCAGAAATTCGGCCGTTGTCAAGAGAAAAAACCAAAAATTGCGGCACGCTCATTGGCAGGCGGGAACAGTCTCGCTGTCCCATACATAGCCCCTGGCAGAACACTCCTGGTCGGTCAGAAAGGGGTCGTCCATTGTCTGCAGCATGGTGATATCCAGGTGCCGCCAACCTGCTTCCGTTTCCACTACCGTCCAAAAGTGGGGCTGCTCGGCCAGGGAGCCCTCCACTACCTGACAGGGGAGATCCTGGGATTGGCAAACGAGCGCCATGGCCAGCGCCAGCCCCTCGCTGTTCCCCGCTCCCTGTAACAGTACGTCATAGGCAGTGTTCCCTCCAGAGGGGAGATAGCTGCCCGCTTGCAGTACCGCCTGGGCCGCAGTGAGTAGGGGATTGGGACTGTGGGGCAGGTATAGTTGATCCAGCCACTGAGAAAGTTCCTCTCGCCGCCGCTCCAGTTCCTGTGTCTCCAGGGGGTATGAGAGAAGGATTTCCACAATCCGCTGCTGCCCGCTGTCCGGATAGATAAAGACCTGAGTCTGAGGCATGCCCAGAGCGGTTTCCGGCGTGGCGTAATAGGCCTCCCGCACCAGGGTACGGATATAGTCCTCGTCTCCATCAAAGTAGCTGATGCGCAATACCTGTTCCGGGTCGAAGGCGGCCAGGGCGGAGGTGAGCTCATTGCGGATGGCCGTAATGCCGGTCACTGAGACAATGGAGGCCACCTGCTCCTTGCTGCGGCGGTATGCAATTTGCACATCAGCCTGATTATAAGTTACCACTGAGTTGACGCTGTACTTGATGTACTCCACAGCATAGGCGCCCAGGGCGTCCTCCTGTACGACTTCCAGACAGGCATTTTCCAAATCGGTTTCCACCACTTGGGAATCCATATAGAGGCGAATGGTTCCCGTCTCAATCCCCTGGTTAATAAAATAGATCAGGGCATTGACCAGCTCCTGGTAACTTTCGGCCCGAAGAATGGACGGGTCTCCCTCCGCAGTGGGGGTGGTGGCGTTGTGAGCGGTGACATAGGCGTACTGGCGGCTGAGCAGAGCGGAACAGCCTGTTGTCAGCAGCAGGATCAGTGCGGCCATACCCGCCAGCAATTGTCGTTTCACAGGGCGCCAGCCTCCTTTGTGTCAGTAACCCAGTTCCTGGTTGATAAGCAGTACTTCTGTAACCTCGGTCTCCATCATGGGGCTCCACAGTACGGTCAGTCCCCGACAGATGCGGTCGGGGCTCTGACAGTCGGAACAGTGATCCCCCTTTACTGCGCAGGGAGTGTTTTTCTTCAGCCGCCGGGCGTTTTTAGGGGCGGCAATATTCCGGGCCCTCCACAGGGCACTGTCAAAGTCGGGGGCCAGTTTGTTGGATCCCACTACAAAATAGACCCTGCGGTGTCCGAACAGAGTGGAAGCTGTCCGGTTTCCGATGCCGTCGATATTAATAAGCTCGCCGGTTTCTGCCAGAGCGTTCACAGAGGTGATATAGACGTCAGTATGTACGGCCGCGTGGGTATCTGCCCCCTCCCAGTGCCAAATGGCCTGGTTATGGGAGGCCAGACGGGGGTACAGCCCCATCTCCTGCACAGTGATGGAGCCGCCGAAGGCCACGCTGCTCTGGTCAATTTGGCTGTCCAAATAATCAGCCGCCTGCCGGGCGGTGTCGAAACAGCGGACTGTAAAGCCGCGCCGTTCCAAGTGTTCCACTGCCTTTTTGAAATCTGCCATATTCCGTCCTCCCCATTAAATTTCGTGTTTTTCATACCTTCTGAAACCATTGCCCAACACTTCCCGGGCATCGCACACAATTAAAAAGGCGTCTGGATCCAATTCCTTGACCGCCTGTTTCAAACGGACAATCTGCCGCTGCTTGAAGGCGCACATCAGCACCTTGCGTTCCTGGCCGGACCAGGCACCTTCCCCCCGGAGAATCGTCACGCCCCGCTCCAGTTGACTGGTGAGGGCCTGAGCCACCAGGCTGGGGCTGGAAGTGATAATATAGGCCACCTTGGCAGTGTCCAGCCCATAAAGTACCGTATCCATCACTGTGGTGGACAGATAAAGAGCCACTAGACCATACAGGGCGGTGTCCAGACTTTGAAAGACCAGGGCATTGGCGGCAATAACCACCAAATCCAAGGCCAGCAGCAACTTGCCCACTGGAAGCCAGGGCAGCGGCAGCTTAAAAAGCCGGGCTAGCAGATCAGTACCTCCGGTAGAGGCCCCCTGGCCCAGAATAAGTCCCAGGGCTATGCCCAAAATAAGTCCGCCATAGATACAGGCCAGCAGCGGGTCCATGGGGGGGAAAATGAACAGCCAGTCCAGCAGATCGATAAAGAAAGAGGACAGGGCCATAGCAAACAGAGAGGAGGTCAACAGTCTCCCTCCCAGAAGTCGCCACCCCAGGAAAAACAGGGGCAGATTCATCAGGAAAACCAGTGTACCGACCGAGAGAACTGATTGAAAGACACAGATAATCTGTGCCAGGCCGGTGAACCCCCCATAGGCAATATGGTTGGGGGCGTAGCACCAATTGAAGGCTAAGGCGTAGATCAGACACCCCGCAGTAATAATGGCGTATCGACGCAGAATACTGCGCAATGGACACACTCCTTCCTCCCTGCGCTTACAGCAGGGTCATCTGTTCTTCCCCCCGATCCTCCTCCCGAAGGAGCGCACCGGCCACAGGCAGGGAACGAGAGCGGTAGCGAGTGGTGTTAACAATGGCGGTTTGAGACAGAGGCAGGGCCCGTTCCACCCGATATTTGGGCTTGAGCGTCATAATATTGACCCCCTGGGTGGTGCGGGTGGTTTTTGGGTTGAGACTAGCGGTATGGAAGATAAGACAGCGGCCTTCCGTGGAGATGACGGCAGCCTCAAAGTCCTCCTTCACCAGAAGAATGGATACCAGGGGGGCTTTGTCAGAATAGGCCCCTGTCAGCTTTTTCCGCTTGGTTTGGGTTTGGTAGGCGGACAGTTCCACCCGGGCGGCTTTGCCATTGTCAAAGAAGAAAAGGAGGCTGCCGGAATAGTCTCCGGGAATGCAGGCCCATAGGGCCCGTTCCTCTGGATCCATAGCCAGCTTGGTGGGCAGATAGTCTCCAAGGGCGCTGGCTTTGGTGTCGTCAAAGTCACTCAGGCGGGTTTTGTAGCACTGATATTTGTCAGTGAACACCAGCAACTCCTCCCGGTTGGAGGTCTCCCACTGAAGGTAGGGCCCGTCTCCTTCCTTGTACTTCTGGTCGCTGGCCATGCGCAGCGACTGAGGCGTGATCTTTTTCAAATAGCCCTCCCGGGAGAAGAACACTGTCACCGGATAGTCTGGTGTCTCTTCCGACTCAAACGATGCTGTCTCCTCCTGAATGTCGTAGAGAATATTGGTGCGGCGAGGAAGCGCATACTTCTTTTTGACCTCCTCCAGCTCCCCAGAAATGATAGCACGGATACGTTGTGAGGAGTTGACGGTATCCTCCAGATCTGCGATTTCCTGGGACAGAGTCTCCAGCTCCTGGGTGCGCTTGAGGATGTACTCTTTGTTGATGTTGCGCAGACGGATGTCGGCCACATATTCGGCCTGTACCTGGTCGATACCGAAGCCGATCATCAGGTTGGGAATCACCTGATCGTCCTCTTCTGTCTCACGAATAATGTGGATAGCCCGGTCAATGTCCAACAAAATACGCCGCAGGCCCTTGAGAAGGTGGAGCTTTTCCTTCTTCCGGGTCATGGCGTAGTAGACCCGCCGGCGCACTGATTCCATGCGCCAGGCCACCCACTCATCCAGAATCTCCCGGACCCCCATTACCCGGGGCATGCCAGCGATGAGAATGTTGAAGTTGCAGGACTGGCTGTCCATAAGGGGGGTAAGCCGAAAGAGCTTTTGCATCAGCTTGTCCGGGTCGGTGCCCCGTTTTAGATCAATGGTTATTTTCAGCCCCGACAGGTCGGTTTCATCCCGGATGTCCGCGATTTCCCGCACCTTGCCCCCCTTAATGAGCTCGGCCACCTTGTCAATAATAGCCTCCGTGGTGGTAGAATAAGGAATCTCATAAATCTCAATGAGATTGTCCGTCTTGCTGTACCGCCACTTGGCACGAACCTTGAATGCCCCCCGCCCAGTGCGGTAGATCTCCGACAGGGCCGCCTCGTCATAGAGCAGTTCTCCCCCGGTGGGCAAATCCGGAGCCTTGAGCGTGGTCATAATATCGTGGTCGGGATTTTTGAGAAAGGCGATGGTGGTATCGCATACCTCTCCCAGGTTAAAACCGCACAGGTTGGAGGCCATACCCACAGCAATACCCTGGTTGGCGCAGACCAGTACGTTGGGGAAGGTGGTGGGCAGAAGAGTGGGCTCCTTGAGCTTGCCGTCGTAGTTGTCCACGAAATCTACGGTATCCTGGTCGATGTCCCGAAACAGCTCAGCGCAGATGGGGTCCAGCCTCACCTCAGTGTACCGGGAGGCTGCCCAGGCCATGTCCCTGGAATATACCTTGCCGAAATTGCCCTTGGAGTCCACCAGGGGATGGAGCAGGGCCCCGTAGCCCCGGGAGAGGCGCACCATGGTGTCATAGATGGCTGCATCCCCGTGGGGGTTGAGTTTCATGGTCTGTCCCACCACATTGGCGCTTTTGGTGCGGGCTCCTCCCAGCAGTTTCATTTGGTACATGGTATAAAGAAGCTTGCGGTGGGAGGGCTTGAGTCCGTCAATCTCGGGAATGGCCCGGGAGACGATGACGCTCATGGCGTAGGGCATGTAGTTGAGCTCCAGGGTCTGGGTGATGGGCTGCTCCAGCACCTCTGCCCGCAGGCCCATTACATTGGAATTTTCCGGCTTGGGTTTGGCTCCATCTGTAGTTTTTTTCTTGGCCATCGGTATCAGATCCTTTCGTGGGCGGAGGATCACTCCGCCGCCCTCCCTCCCCGGGACTCAGACACTGGGGAGGGGGCGGAAATATGTGTATTCAGGGTTCAGGCTTCTCAGGGGCGTACTGCTGCCCGAAAGGGGTAGCGGCCAGGCCGCCCTTGCCTGTCTCACGCAGAGTATGGGGCAGGGAGCGTCCCACCTCGGCCATGGCGTCCAGCACCTGGTCGGCAGGCACCCGGCTCTCAATGCCCGCCAGGGCCATCTGGGCGGCGGACAGGGCGTCCATAGCCCCGATGACGTTGCGCTTGACACAGGGCACTTCCACCAAACCGCCCACTGGGTCGCACACCAGGCCCAGCAGGTTCTTTACCGCCATGGCGCAGGCGTTAGCCATTTGGACTGGCGTCCCTCCCTGGAGGTGGACCAGGGCAGGGGCGGCCATAGCAGCGGCGGAACCGATTTCTGCCTGGCAGCCCCCCTCCGCCCCGGAGATGGAGGCCCGGGCGGCAATCACCATACCGAATCCGGAAGCTATATACAGGGCCTGCACAAGGGCCTCCCGGTCAGCCCCGAATTGCCGGGCGTAAGGGAGAAGTACTGCCGGCAGCACGCCGCAGGCCCCCGCTGTGGGGGCGGCCACAATGCGCTTCATGCAGGCGTTGCACTCCCCCATACGCAGGGCTCCCGCCATTACCTCTGACAGAAAGGGACCGCATAGGGCATCGCCCCTTTTGGCGTAGTCGGCCATCTTACCTCCGTCTCCGCCTACCAGCCCGCTGGCAGAGCGATCCTGAGCGCGGTAGCTCCGGTCGGCGTCCTCCATGGCCTGAAGCATGGCCTGCATTTTGGCCAGAGACTGCTCCCGGGAGATATTCTGGCTGTGGCAATCGGCACGGAGGATGGCCTCCCACAGGGGAAGGCAATCCTCCAGGGCAGAGTCAAGCATCTGTTGGATGGACGTAAACTCTATCACTGGGGTACCTCCTGTTTCGGGGCGTAGCAGCTGACCCGCAGGATAGCGGGCAGGGCACGGATATCGTCGGCTGCCTCGGGGGGAATGGGCTGGTCGCACTGGATGACCATGACGGCACTGCCCCCCCGGCGGCCCCGGTTAAGCTGGAGGGCGGCCACATTGATGCCCCGGGCGGCCAACACGCCGGTGACCTGACTGACACAGCCGGGCTGGTCGCTGTTGTGTACCACCAGGGTGGGCAGTTCCCCGTTGAAGGAGGTGTCAAGCCCATCTACCTGGAAGACTTGGATCCGACCGCCACCGGGGGAGGAGGCCCCCATCTCCAGACGGCCCCCCTCTGATCCCTCCAGGGTGACAAGTACACTGTTGGGGTGTACTTCCCGAAGAGCACAGTCCCCGAAAGAGAACTCCAGCCCCTGTTCTTCCGCCAGGGCAAAGCTGTCTGGAACCCGGGGGTCGTCCGGGGACAGGCCCAACAGTCCTGCCACCAGGGCCTGGTGGGTTCCGTGGCCCTTTCCTGTGGAAGCAAAGGATCCATGGAGCAGTAAGTTGGCCCGGACAGGCCGCTGCCCCAGCAGGGCCCGGGCCACCTGCCCAATGCGTACCGCCCCTGCCGTATGAGAACTGGAGGGGCCCACCATCACTGGGCCCAGGATGTCAAAAAGGTTCATGGACAGGCTCCTTGCAGGAAGATGTGGAAGGGGCGGTCAGCTGATGTCCGCCAGATCGAGATATTTATACCCGTTATCGGCGATATGATTCTTCCGCCCGGCAAGATCGTCTCCCAAGAGCAAATCAAAGACCTGGGCGGTACGCTCCACATCTTCGGGCATGACTTTGATGAGCCTTCGGGTGTCGGGGGACATGGTGGTCAGCCACATCATCTCCGGGTCATTTTCACCCAGGCCCTTGGAGCGCTGTACGTCATATTTTTTCCCCTCCAGAGAGGAGACGATATCATTCTTCTCTTTGTCGGAGTATGCAAACCAGGTCTTTTCCTTGCAGGTAATCTCGTACAGGGGAGACTCGGCAATATATACATATCCCTCCTGAATCAGAGTGGGGGTCAAGCGGTAAAGCATAGTGAGGATGAGGGTGCGAATTTGGAAGCCATCCACGTCGGCATCGGTGCAGATTACCACTTTATTCCAACGAAGAGAGCCCAGATCAAAGGAAGCCAGATCCCGGGCCCGCTTGTCTTTGACTTCCACCCCGCAGCCCAGCACCTTGAGCAGGTCGGTGATGATCTCGCTTTTGAAGATCTTGCCGTAGTCGGCCTTGAGGCAGTTGAGGATCTTGCCCCGCACGGGCATAACAGCCTGAAACTCCCCGTCCCTGGCCAACTTTACACTGCCCAGAGCCGAGTCGCCCTCCACGATATACAACTCGCTGCGGGTGACATCCTTGGTGCGGCAGGGAACAAATTTGGCCACCCGATTAGAGACATCCATGGCTCCGGTAAGTTTTTTCTTGATGTTCAGCCTGGCCTTTTCTGCCGTCTCCCTGGAACGCTTGTTGATCAGCACCTGTTCGGAAATTTTCTGGGCGTCCTGGGGATTTTCGATAAAATAGACCTCCAGCTGGGAGCGGAGAAACTCCGTCATGGCCTCCTGCACAAACTTGTTGTTGATGGCCTTTTTGGTCTGGTTCTCATAAGAGGTCTGGGTGGAGAAGTTGTTGCTCACCAGCACTAAAGCATCCTGGATGTCGCTGAAGGTGATTTTGCTCTCACTTTTGGTGTACTTGTTCTGCTGCTTCAGATAGGTGTCCAGTGCGGAGACAAAGGCCGATCGCACCGCTTTTTCCGGGGAGCCGCCGTGTTCCAGCCAGGAGGAGTTGTGGTAATGTTCAATGACCTGCACCCGATTGGAGAAACAAAAGGCGACAGACAGCTTGACCTTGTACTCCGGCTTGTCCTCCCGATCCCGGCCGCGGCGCTCTGTTTGCCAGAAGACCG
>CALWYD010000120.1 GCA_944385675.1 uncultured Oscillospiraceae bacterium | reverse complement strand
CCGGTGGACGAGGGGGGCCTGGGCTTCAACTTCAAGTGGAACATGGGCTGGATGAACGACATCTGCCACTATATCAAGCTGGACCCCTACTTCCGGCAGTTCAACCACCGGGACATCACCTTCTCTCTCATGTACGCCTTCTCGGAGAATTACATCCTGCCCCTGTCCCACGACGAGGTGGTGCACATGAAGGGCTCCTTCTTCGGGAAGATGCCGGGGGACAACCCCCAGAAGTTTGCGGGGGTGCGGGCGTTCTACGCCTACATGATGACCCACCCGGGGAAGAAGCTCACCTTCATGGGGGCGGAGCTGGGGCAGTGGAACGAGTGGCACTACGAGTACTCCCTGGACTGGCACCTGCTGCAGTACGAGCCCCACCGCCAGACCCAGGCCTTCTTCCAGGCCATGAACGCCTTCTACCTCTCCGAGCCCGCCCTGTGGGAGCAGGACGACTCCTGGCAGGGGTTCCAGTGGCTGTGCGCCGACGACAACACGGCCAACACCGTCTCCTTCCTGCGCTGGGACAAGAGCGGCAAGCCCCTGGCCATCGTGTGCAACTTCTCCCCCAACCACCGGGAGGGCTACCGCATCGGGGTGCCCTTCGCGGGCACCTGGACGCCGGTGTTCAACACCGACGAGACCCGCTTCGGCGGCCAGGGGCTGGGGGACCAGGGCCCGCTGAAGACGGAGAAGGTGCCCTACCACGACCAGCAGCAGTCCCTGGTCATCGACCTGCCCCCCATGTCGGCCATGATCTACCGCTGCACCCGCCGCAACCCCGTCCGCAAGCCCAAGGCGGACAAGGCGGACAAGGCGGCGGAGAAGAAGGCGCCGGCCCGGGGCCGGAAGGCGGCTTCCGGGGAGGCGGCCTCCAAGCCCGCCTCCGCCAAGCCCGCCAAGGAAAAAACCGCCAAGACCAAACCCGCCAGGGAAAAAACCGCCAAGGCCAAGCCCGCCAGGGAGGCGGCCCCCAGGGCCGGGAAGCGGGCCGGCCGCAAATCCACCCCCTGACCATCGGGACGTCCAGGGCCGGCCGGACTGCGGCCCGCCTTGTTCCATAGCCCGCGCCCGGAGGGGGCGCCTGCGTCCTCCCGCTCCGGGCCGATCCCCCCACCCCCGCGTGAAACAGACAAGAGGTGACAGACTGTATGAAGAAAGAAGTCGTGGCCATGCTGCTGGCCGGCGGACAGGGCAGCCGCCTGTACGCTCTGACCAGTCACGTGGCAAAGCCCGCCGTTCCCTTCGGCGGGAAGTACCGCATCATCGATTTCCCCCTGTCCAACTGTGTCAACTCGGGCATCGACACGGTGGGCGTGCTCACCCAGTACCGGCCGCTGGAGCTCAACAGCTACATCGGCAACGGCCAGCCCTGGGACCTGGACCGGTCCGACGGCGGCGTGCACATCCTGCCTCCCTACATGCGGGAGGGGGACCAGGGCACCTGGTACAAGGGGACGGCCAACGCCATCTATCAGAACATCGGGTTTCTGGACCTGTACGACCCGGACTACGTGGTCATCCTGTCCGGCGACCACATCTATAAGATGGACTACGCGGACATGCTCTCCCTGCACAAGAAGGAGGGGGCGGCCTGCACCATCTCGGTGCTGGAGGTGACCATGGAGGAGGCCACCCGCTTTGGCATCATGAACGTGGACGAGCACGACCGGATCTACGAGTTTGAGGAGAAGCCGGCCCATCCCAAGAGCAACCTGGCCTCCATGGGCATCTACATCTTCACCTGGCAGAAGCTGCGCCAGGCGCTCATCGACGACGAGGCCGACCCCAAGTCCTCCAACGACTTTGGGAAGAACATCATCCCCAACATGCTCTCGGCCGGTGAAAAGATGATGGCCTACCGCTTCCACGGCTACTGGAAGGACGTGGGGACCATCAACTCCCTGTGGGACGCCAACATGGACATGCTGGCCCCCCGCAGCAGCATCGACCTGTACGACCCCAGCTGGCCCATCTTCGCCCGTTCTCCCATCAAGCCACCCCACATCACCGGGCCCAACGCCCACATCTCCCACTCCCTGGTCACCGGCGGCAGCCAGGTGGACGGGACGGTGGAGAATTCGGTGCTCTTCCACTCGGTGACGGTGGAGGAGGGGGCCAACGTGCAGTACTCCATCCTCATGCCGGGGGCCGTGGTGAAGGCGGGGGCCCAGGTGTCCTACGCCATCGTGGCGGAGGACGCGGTGATCGAGGCCCGGGCGGTGGTGGGCTCTGCGCCCACCGAAAGCCCCGACTGGGGCATCGCGGTGGTGGCCGGCGGGGTGACCGTGGGGGAGGACGCGGTGGTGTCCCCCAGCGCCATGGTCCGGGAAGATGTGAAGGGAGGTGAGCGGGTGTGAACGATCTGCACGGGATCCTGTACGCCTACCGCTCCGACGCCAATCTGGGAGAGCTGACCCGTCCGCGCAACACCTGTTCCCTGCCCTTCGGCGGGCGGTACCGGCTCATCGACTTCATGCTGTCCAGCTATGTGAACGCAGGCATCTCCAGCGTGGGCATTATCGTCCACGAGAGCTACCAGTCCCTTTTGGACCACGTGGGCTCAGGCAAGGACTGGGATCTGAGCCGCAAGCACGGCGGGCTGCGTATTCTGCCCCCCTTCAGCTACGCCCAGAAGGGCGGCGGGGAGTACCGGGGGGACATGGCGGCCCTGGCTGGGGTAGCCGACTACCTGCAGAATATCCGGGAGGACTATGTCATCATGGGCCGTGGGGACATGGCACTGAACCTGCCGGTAAACAAGGTGCTGGAGCAGCACATTGCCACCGGGGCAGATATTACCCTGGTGTGTACCCCTATCCTGAAGGGGACGCCCCGCTTCTCCGAGTATGTGGAGATGAATGAGGAGGGGCGGATCACCGACCTGTCCATCCACCCCACTTCGGCAGCCAACGCTCTGGAGTCCCTGCGTCTGTATGTCATCTCCAAACAGCTGCTGTTGGATATGGTGGACTACTGCTCCGCCCATGACATCCAATACTTCAGCCGTGGGGTACTTCAGCCCCGGATCAAGTCTCTGAAGCTGGTGCCCTATATTCACCAGGGATATGTGGCCCAGTTCCAGTCCATCAGTGACTACTACCAGCGCTCCATGGAGCTGCTGGATCCGGCGGTGCGGGCGGATCTGTTCAACCCCGCCCGGCCCATCCGCACCAAGGACCAGTCCAACCCCTCCACCTATTACGGTCCCAATGCGATTTCCCGGTGTTCTCTGGTGGCGGACGGCTGCTACATCGAGGGCGAGGTGGAAAACTCCATCCTCTTCCGGGGCGTGGTAGTGGAGAAGGGGGCCAAGGTGTCCAACAGCGTGCTCATGCAGGGTACGGTGGTGAAGGCGGGAGCCTCCCTGTCCTATGTCATCACCGACAAAAACGTCACGGTCCAGGAGGATCGGATGCTCATGGGGCACCACACCTACCCCTTGGCCATTGCCAAGGGCTCGGTGGTGTAACCAAATATAACAGCAGGCCCCATCCCGGGGGCGGGCGGCATACTCCGCTCCTCCGGGTGGGGCTTTGTTCCAGGCATCGGAGATCACATGTGGAAAGGAACGGGATCAAAATGAAAATCTTATTTGCCTCCTCTGAGGTTGCCCCTTTTATTAAGACCGGCGGCCTGGCCGATGTGGCCGGCTCTCTGCCCCAGGCCCTGGCCCGGGAGGGGCACGAGGTCAAGGTTATTCTCCCTTTGTACGAGGGGATTAACGGGGACTGGCGCAGCCAGATGACTTTTTTAAAGTACTTTAATGTCACCCTGGCCTGGCGGCAGGTATACTGCGGCCTCTTCCAGCTGGAGCGGGAGGGGGTTACCTACTGGTTTGTGGACAACGAGTACTACTTTAAGCGCTGGCAGCTCTACGGCCACTTTGACGACTGCGAACGCTTTGCCTACTTCTCCCGGGCCATTCTGGAGAGCATGGGGCAGCTGGACTGGTGGCCTGACATCATCCACTGCAATGACTGGCAGACAGCCCTGGTTCCGGTATATCTGCTGGAGGAGAAGTACCGCATTCCTCAGCTGGGCAACGCCCGCACTGTGTTTACCATCCACAATATTGAGTACCAGGGCCGCTATGGGGACCAGGTGCTCCAGGATGTGATTGGCCTGGACAAGAGTTATTTCAACGAGGGCATGCTGGCATACTTTGGGGATGTAAATCTGATGAAGGGGGCTATCCTGGCCTCCAACTTTGTCACCACGGTCTCTCCCACCTATGCCCAGGAGCTGCGTACCCCCTTCTACGGGCGGGGTCTGGACGGGGTCATCAACCAGCAAAGCGGCAAGATCCAGGGCATACTCAACGGCATTGACATGGCACTTTACGATCCGTCCACCCACCCGGGGCTGGCGGCCAATTTCTCCCCCAAGGCTCTGGTGAAGGGGAAGACGGAGTGTAAGCTGGCCCTGCAGCAGGCGGTGGGCCTGCAGGAGAATCCGGACGTACCCATCATTGCCTGTGTCTCCCGACTGGTGGGGCATAAGGGCTTCTCTCTCATTACTGATGTGCTCCACGAGATTATGGGTATGGACGTACAGATGGTGGTTCTGGGCACGGGCGACTGGCAGTATGAGGAGGCCTTCCGCCACGCCCAGAGCCAGTACCCGGGGCGCTTTGCCGCCCAGATTACCTATTCCGCCCCCCTCTCTGATATGATTTACGCCGGGGCGGACCTGTTCCTCATGCCCTCCATCTCCGAACCCTGCGGCCTCAGCCAGATGATCGCCATGCGCTTTGGCACCGTCCCCGTGGTGCGGGAGACAGGAGGACTGAAGGACACGGTCATCCCCTACAACAAGTTTACTGGGGAGGGCCGGGGCTTTACCTTTGCCGACATCAACGCAGGGGATATGCTCTGGGTGCTGCGGGAAGCGGTAGAGCTCTACTCCACCAACAAGAAGGCCTGGCGTGGCCTGCAAAAGGCGGGGATGACAGCGGACTTCTCCTGGACTCACTCCGCGCGGCAGTATCTGGACATCTATCAGCGAATTCTGGGCTAAACCCTGCCTGTTTTCAGTTTTTCCGCCAGTTGACGCTCCCAGGTAAAACTGGTAGAATAAAAGCTGTGGGAAAGTTATCCTTTCCCACAGCTTTTTCATGAAAACACTGCATAAGGAGGTACTGCTATGGCTGAATACACCAAGGCCCAGCTTACCGAGATGATCATAGGAAAGCTTCAGCGCAACTTTGGCCGCTCTGTGGATGATGCAACACCCAACCACATGTTCAAGGCCTGCGCTCTGGTTCTGCGGGACATTATGTCCCGGCGGCAGATGGAGACGGACAACCGGGTTTGGGAGGGACAGAAGCGGCAGGTTCACTACCTGTCTCTGGAGTTTCTCATGGGCCGCTCCTTGGAAAAAAACGCCTACAACCTGGGTCTGTTGGACACCTTAAAGCAGGCCCTGGAGGGGCTGGGCTTTTCCGCCTCCGACCTGTTTGAATCCGAGCCGGACGCAGGCCTGGGCAACGGCGGTCTGGGCCGGTTGGCGGCCTGCTACCTGGACTCCATGACCACCTTGGAGATCCCGGCCACGGGTTATTCCATCTGTTATGAGCTGGGCATTTTCAAACAGAAGATCATTGACGGCAAGCAGGTGGAGCTGGCGGACAACTGGCTGGGGCTGGGGGACGCGTGGCTGATCCCCAAGCTGGACGAGACGGAGGAGGTCCGCTTTGGCGGCAAAGTCGAAGACAGCTGGGACGATCAGGGGCATAACCGGCCCGTCCACACGGGCTACACCACGGTGCTGGCCATTCCCCGGGACATGGAGATTGCCGGCTACAAGACCCGGCACACCAACGTGCTGCGTCTTTGGGACGCCAAGAGCCCGGTTCCGGTGGATATGTCCCTCTATTCCCGCGGGGAGTATCTGAAGGCGGTGGAGCAGCAGGCCATGGCGGAGGTCATTGCCAAGGTGCTCTACCCCGACGACAACCACTACGAGGGCAAGTCCCTGCGTCTGAAGCAGCAGTACTTTTTCGTCTCGGCCACTGTGCAGTCCATCGTGCGCAAGCACCGCTCTCAGTATGGCACCCTCCGGAATTTCCACGAAAAGCACGTTATCCAGATTAACGACACCCATCCCACCCTGGTCATCCCGGAGCTGATGCGCATTCTGCTGGACGTGGAGGGCTATTCCTGGGACGAGGCGTGGCATATCGTGACCCATACGGTGTGCTACACCAACCACACCGTGCTGGCGGAGGCGCTGGAGCGCTGGCCCCAGGCACTTGTGGAGAGCCTGCTGCCCCGTATCTGGCAGATTCTCAAAGAGATCGCTCACCGCTACCAGGAGGAGCTGGAGCAGCGCTACGGCGGAGATACAGGAAAGATTGCCCACATGGCTATTATCTGGGGGGGCGAGGTGCGCATGGCCAACCTGTGCGTGTGCGCCTGCCAGTATATCAACGGCGTCTCTGCCCTCCACTCGGAAATTTTGAAGCAGGACGTGTTCCGGGACGCCTACCAGGCCCAGCCGGACAAATTTAAGAACGTGACCAACGGGGTGGATCACCGCCGCTGGCTGTCCCAGATTAACCCCAAGCTGGACGCCCTCATCCGGGACTGCACCGGCGGCAGCGGCTACCTGCTTCACCCGGAGAACATCCGCAGGCTGGAGAAATACAAGGACGACAAGTCCGTCCTCCAGCAGCTGGAGGCCATCAAGGGAGAGAATAAGCGACGCTTTGCCTCCTGGGTGGCCCGGGAGTCTGGAGTGGTACTGAACACTGACGGTCTTTTTGACGTACAGGTCAAGCGCCTTCACGAGTACAAGCGGCAGCTTTTGAACGTACTGCATATCATTTACCTGTATGACCAACTGCGGGACAATCCCAACATGGACTTTACCCCCCAGGTCTTCTTGTTCGGGGCCAAGGCCGCACCGGGCTACCACGTGGCCAAGGAGATTATTCAGCTTATCAATTCCCTGGCCGCCCAAATCGATGCCGACCCGGTTTGCAGGGATAAGCTGCAGGTGATCTTCCTGGAGAACTACCGAGTGTCCCTGGCGGAGAAGCTCATGCCAGCCAGCGAGCTGTCCGAGCAGATCTCCACCGCCGGCAAGGAGGCCAGCGGCACAGGCAATATGAAGTTCATGATGAACGGAGCCCTGACCATCGGCACCCTGGACGGGGCCAATGTGGAGATGCACCAGCAGGTAGGGGACGAAAATATCTTCCTGTTCGGCCTGACTGCCGACCAGGTCAAGGAGCGCTGGCGCCAGGGCTACCGCCCCCTGGAAATTTATCAGCACACCCCCGCACTTAAGCGGGTTCTGGATCAGATCTCCTCCGGCTTCTCCGATGGGGTATCCTACTCCGATCTCACCAACCGCCTGCTCTTTGGGGCGGGGGGCAGCGCCGCCGATGAGTATATGCTGCTGGCGGATTTTGACAGCTACTGCCAGGCCCACTGCCGCGCCCTGTCGGCCTACGCCGACCGCCTGCACTGGAACCAGATGTCCCTCATTAACATCGCCCGTTCCGGCGTTTTTGCGGCGGATCGCTCCATCGCCGACTATGCCCGCACCATCTGGCATGTGCCCACCCGTTAAAGGGCCTTTCTGCAGAGGACGCCCTGCCGCCGGAATTTCGGCGGCAGGGGGCCCTTTATTTTTTCGCGCAAAACACGCCCTTTGGCATCCTTTTCCCTCCAGAAAAACGTTCCATGATCTCATCAACCAAAAACAGCCCTATATTGCTCCTATCCTCCACGACAGCCACGGCTTTTAGCCTCTTGTCCCCGTCAAACTCCGGGCAATGGGCATGTTTGGCCCCGGCACTCATATAGATAGAGTATCACTTTATCATTGGAGATGATGGGATGAGCAAACCTGTGCGTACTGTTTTTGTTTTTTTCGTCCGAAAAAAGTGGCAAAGCGCCTTTTTATGTCTGTGCCTGGCGGCGCTGATGTTCTATGTGGTCAACTACCCGGCGGCTGTGGGGGCCTCAGCCACCACCCGGCAGCTTCCCATCTACTGCGTCCAGAGGGATCAGAAGCTGGTGTCCATCAGCTTTGACGCGGCCTGGGGCAATGAGGACACCCAGCAGCTCATCGACATTCTGGGGCAGTACCAGGTCAAGGCCACCTTCTTTGTGGTGGGGGAGTGGGCGGATAAATACCCCGAGTCGGTGAAGGCCCTCTATGATGCGGGCCATGAGGTGATGAACCACTCCAACACCCACGCCCACTATCCCCAGCTGTCCCCGGATGAGGTGGTAGCCGACCTGAACGCCTGCAACGATAAAATTGAGGCCATCACCGGCGTGCGCCCCACCCTGGTACGTCTGCCCTACGGGGACTACGACGACAACTCCATCAACGCTGTGCGATCCATCGGTATGGAGCCCATCCAGTGGGATGTGGACAGTCTGGACTGGAAGGACCTCTCGGCGGAGGAGATCACCGCCCGGGTCACTTCCAAAGTGGGGCCCGGTTCCATTGTCCTCTTCCACAACGCCGCCCTCCACACCCCCGAGGCCCTGCCGTGTATCCTCCAAACCCTGCTTCAGGACGGCTACACCTTTCTTCCTATCTCCCAGATGATCCTCTCCCAGCCCTACACCATCGACCACACCGGCCGCCAGTGCTCCGGATAGCCCGGGCTTGACTTTACCGCATTTATGTGCTAAAGTATCCTTTAATACAACGGATAAAGGGGCAAAGTTCCATGGAAAAACATATTGTGGTGGTCGGACTTGGACTGATTGGAGGTTCCATCGCCCGGGCTCTGCGGGGTTTTGAGGAATACCGCGTAATCGGGGTGGATGTAAGCCAACCCACCCTGCGCTACGCCGTGGAAAACGGCATCGTGGACGGGGTGGAGGAGGATCCGGTGCGGGCCCTGGCTTTGGGGGACGTGGTGTTCCTGTGCCTGCATCCCCGGGGGATTGTGGAGTTTATGGCCCTGCATCGGGATCATTTCAAGGCCGGGGCCATGGTTACCGACGTATGCGGCATCAAGGGGGCCATTCTGGAGGGGGCCAAGGTTCTGCCGGACACAGTGTCCTTTGTGGGGGGGCACCCCATGGCGGGGACGGAATTCTCCGGCATCCAGCACTCCCTGCCCCACATGTTCCGGGGCGCTCACTACATTCTCACCCCCAATAGTCAGTCTCGTCCGGAGCACGTGGCCCTTATGGAGCGGGTGGCCCGGCACATGGGCTGCGCAGATGTAGTCAAGACCACTCCAGAGCGCCATGACGCCATTATCGCCTACACCAGCCAGATGATGCATATCATTGCAGTATCTGTGTGCGACGACGAAAATCTCTTTCAGTACCAGGGGTTTGAAGGGGACTCCTTCCGCAGCTGCACCCGGGTGGCCGCCCTGGACGTCCCCTTGTGGACCCAGCTATTCACCATGAACGCCCCGGCACTGTGTGCAGCCCTGGAGCACCTGGAGGATCATCTGCGCCAATATCGCCAGGTCATTCTGGCGGGGGAGCCGCAGGCTCTGGCAGACAAGCTGGCCTTCTCGGCTGCCCGCAAGCGGAAGATGAACCAGCTGGAACTGGACAGCGGGGCGGTAGGGCGGGGGGACTGACAGGCCCTGCCGCCCCACAAGACCTTAAATAGGCAGCAAAGGGCCCCGGCCAAAGCCGGGGCCCTTTGCCTGTGTGTGTTGAAAAAAGAAGAGGGAGAAATGGGAGATGTTTTTTCTTCTGGGTACAATGGTTATGATAATGGGTAAACATTTCAAAATCGTGTCCCTCCCATGAACTTTTTGTAAATTCCCCCTGCTGGAAATGGGGCGTAATTTGTTTGTAAGAGCAGCAAAGGGCCCCGGCCAAAGCCGGGGCCCTTTGCCTGTGTGTGTTGTAAAGGAGAGGGAGAAATGGGAGATATCGTTTGCTTTCTGGGTACGATGTTATGATAAAAGATAAAAATTGCAAAATCGTGTCCCTCCCGTGAACTTTTTGTGAATTTCACCCGATTCAAAAAGGAGGGCGGCCGGAATTCGCAGAGGCAACAGAAGGCCCCGGCCAAAGCCGGGGCCTTCTGTTGTGTGTGTTGAAAGAGAGGGAAAAACAGGGGATTCACTGTCATTGCTTAGAACACCTGTAGGATACTCGAGAAACGTTTCAGAATCGTGAAAGAGGAATGAATTTTTTGTAAACTATTGCGAAGAAAAATTTCATCCGGCGGGGGCAAGCGCTTCCCCTTCCCCTTGACGCAAAGGCGAGGGCATGGGATAATAGCCTTACTGCAGGCCACGGCGCGCTGTGTCCGCGGCCTGTACTTTTTTTAGGGGTGTATGGCTTTGATTGGTCTGTTGATTCGGGTCTGTCTGAAAGGGGGTAGCCCCCAGGATCCCGCCGTCCGTCGCCGGTGCGGCACTGTGTCCGGTGGGGTGGGGATTGCCCTTAATACCCTTCTCTTTCTCAGCAAAATCATCGGGGGCGTGGCTACCGCGTCAGTGGCCATGGTGGCTGACGGCATAAACAACCTGTCCGATGCGGCCACATCAGTGGTCACTCTAGTGGGGTTTCGTCTGGCGGGACAGGAGGCAGATGCCCAGCACCCCTTTGGACATGGCCGTATGGAATATGTCACGGGGCTTATTGTGGCGCTGGCCATCCTGCTCATGGGGATAGAGGTGGGCAAATCGGCGGTGGACGCTCTCATACATCCCGCCTCTGTCCAGACCACCACCTTGTCCCTGGTTATTTTAGTGGCGGCTATCGGTGTAAAGCTGTGGATGTTTTTCTTTAACCGGGCTTTGGGGCGGTGTTTGAGCTCTAAGGCTATGGAGGCCACCGCCGCCGACTCGCTGTCTGACGTGGCTTCCACTTCGGTGGTGCTTCTTTCTGCCCTGCTCAGCGGTCGTGTGCCCTTTCCGGTGGATGGACTGGCGGGGCTGGCGGTGGCCCTGCTCATTCTGAAGACCGGGTGGGAAGCCGGGCGGGAGACCCTGGACCCCCTGCTGGGCCGTCCCATGGATCCGGAGCTGGCGGCAGATATTGACCGGGTGGTGCTGGCCCACAAGGACGTCCTGGGCATCCACGATCTGGTGTACCACGACTACGGGCCCGGACGGGCTATGATGTCGTTCCATGCCGAGGTCCCCGCCGACGGAGATTTTTTGGCTCTGCACGATCTCATCGACCACATTGAGCGGGAGCTGAAGACCGCCCACCACATCGAGACCGTTATCCACATGGACCCTGTGGTGCGGGACGAGCGTACCACCCGGCTGCGGGAGCAGGTGGCCGCCTTGGCCCGGGAGATAAACCCGTCGCTCACCATCCACGATTTTCGCATCACTCCCGGCCCCTGTCACACCAATCTTATCTTTGACGTGGTGGTGCCCTATCACTCCCAACTCACAGATGACCAGGTACGCGACCAACTGGAGCAGCGAATCAAGGAGCTCTCTCCCCGGTACTACCCGGTTATTCAGGTGGATCGTCCCTATGTAGACAGCTGCTTTCCCGCCCGCTGAGGCGAGGGTAATTTACAAAAAATTCACCTAAGCCGCCTGTTTCGCGTTATAATAAAGGTTAGATACATCCAGAGAGAAATGGGGGATTGTTATGCCCAAAAAAGTCCTGATTGTAGAAGACGACGGAAATATTGCCGAGCTGCTTCATCTCTACCTGGAGAAGGAGGGCTTTGAAACCAAGGTGGCCAAGGACGGGGGCAAGGGCGTGGAATATTTCCGCGCTTTCCAACCGGATTTGGTGCTGTTGGACATTATGCTGCCTGTAATGGATGGGTGGAGCGTATTAAAAAAGATCAGGGAAGGGGACAAGACCCCGGTCATTATGCTCACTGCCAAGGGGGAAACCGAGGACAAAGTCACCGGCCTGGAGGGGGGCGCTGACGACTACATTGTCAAGCCCTTTGAAATGAAGGAGGTCCTGGCCCGTATCCATGCGGTTTTACGTCGCACCGGAGCAGAGGAGGAGCCTGGCGAAAAGAAGCTGTCTTTTGATAAGCTGGTCATCAACTTGGACTCCTATGAGCTGCTGGTGGACGGGCAGCGGATCGACACCCCGCCCAAGGAGCTGGAGCTTCTGTACCACCTGGCCTCTGCCCCCAACCGGGTCTTTACCCGTAACCAGCTGCTGGACGAGGTGTGGGGATTTGACTACTTTGGGGACAGCCGGACGGTGGATGTCCACATCAAACGCCTGCGGGAGAAGCTTGAGGGCGTCAGCGACCAGTGGAGGCTGAAGACCGTCTGGGGCGTGGGCTATAAATTTGAGGTGGGCACAACCAATTGACGGGGCTCTGCCCTGTTGCTGATGTCCTCCTCCCAACTTTTTCCGGCCTGCGGCCCGGCACAGCGGCGGCTGGCCGGAGAAGAGCTCCAACAAAACATCCCCGCCCCGGGGCGGTGCAGGAGAGGGTCTCCTTGGGCTGCACAGGGGCCAGTGGGAGCGGAAAACCGCTTAAGCTGTGGGGATGTATTTGGGGGGCCGGGGCAGGTTTTTCTTTCCGCTGCCCCTTTTCTGACTGGAAGTTGAGGTGACTGTGGTGAAAACCCTCTACAAACGCCAGCTGGCCATGATGGTGGGGGTGATGGTACTCTCCTTCACCCTGTTGTCCACAGCGTTCATGTTGCTGTCCTACCGCTATATTCTCTCAGAGAAACGGGAGTCCATGCAGCGCAATGCCGGCTATATTGCCAACTTTACTGCCGCCAACTACCAGCTGTTTCTCGATGTGCGCAATGAGGTCTATCTGGACTATGTGGCCTCCATTGCTCTAATTTCGGACTCCTATGTCATCATGGCCAATCCGGACGGCAGCATTATCTACGCCACTGAGGGGCGCAACTTCTATGAGTACCAGGACGCAGTCATCCCCTCTGATGTGGTCAGCCAGGTATTGGAGCAGGGCTCCTACACAGGCATTACCAATCTGGGCGGTATCTACCCGGAACGTCGGTATTTAGCCAGCCTGCCCATCACCTCCACCCTGGGGGGGCTGACCGTGACCCAGGGGCTGGTGTTGGTGTCTGCCGACACCTCCACCCTGTCGGAGATGTGGGCGGCCACCGCCACCATATTTTTCTTTTCTGCGGTGGTGGTGCTGCTCATTGCCGTGGTGGCCAGTACCATCACCTCCGCCCACCAAGCCCGGCCTCTCAACGAGATGGCGGAGGCGGCGCGGAAGTTCGGCCGAGGAGAGTTTGATGTGCGGGTGACCAGCTATCAGGGGCGGTGTGACGAAATTGGGACACTGGCAGAGGCCTTCAATTCCATGGCCAATTCCCTGCAGAAGGTGGAGAGCCAGCGGGCCGATTTCATCGCCAACGTCTCCCACGAGCTGAAGACCCCCATGACCACCATCTCCGGCTTCGCCGAGGGGATTTTGGACGGTACCATCCCTCCTGAGCGGGAGCGGGAGTTTTTGCAGATCATTGTCTCTGAGACCCGGCGGCTGTCCCGGCTGGTACGGCGGATGCTGGATCTGAGTCGGCTCAACGCTCTGGCGGAAAATTCCGTCACCGCCCAGGAGCAGTTTGACCTGACGGAGATTATGTCCCAGGTGCTGGTCAGCCTGGAGGGAAAAATCACCCAGCGGAACCTGGACGTGGACGTGCAGATGCCCCAGGACAAGTTGATGGTCTGGGGTGACCCGGACGCAGTGACCCAGGTATGCTACAACCTGCTGGACAATGCGGCCAAATTTGCCGCCCCGGGCACGGCTATCACCATTCAGATTACCAAGAAGGACGGCAAGGCCTATACCAGCGTGAGCAACCTGGGCTCCACCATCCCTGCCGACGAGTTGCCGCTGCTTTTCGAGCGCTTTCATAAAGCGGACTATTCCCGGTCCATGGACCGGGAAGGAGTGGGCTTGGGTTTGTATATTGTTAAGACCATTTTGGGCAACCTAAAGGAATCCATCACGGCCACCAGTGAGGACGGAGTCACCAAATTTACCTTCACCCTCACACTGGCCTAAAAGGGTTTAGGCATCCTGGGGGATGCGGGAAAGGGGTGTTTGTTTGGACAACCGGCAAGACGATCTGTGGCGGGGTGGCCCCTGGGAACGCCCCTCTCCCTCTATTCCTGCTGTGCCGCCAATGGTGTCTTCTTCGGCCCGACCCGTCCGGCCCACCCTGTCCCGGGGCAAGCGCCGCCGGCGCTGGCCCGCTTTTGTGGGTCTGACCTCCTTAATTCTGGCGGTGTGCCTGTCTGCGGCGGTACTGCGCCTTATTAATAGGCCCCTTGGCTCCTTTACCCCGCCCTCCTCTGAGGGGCGGGTGGAGCAGGAAGAGTACAGCACCCAACCTCCCTCTATTCCCCGGGCCGAGACCGGAACGGGGGTAACGGTGGAGCTGCTCTCCCCGGGGGATACGCCTTTGGACTACACCCAGATCTATCAGAAGGTTTCTCCCTCCATTGTCTCCATCGAGGCCACGGGAGACTACGAGTACAGTACAGGCACGGGCGTCATCCTCACTGCCGACGGCTATGTGCTCACCAACGCCCATGTGGTGGCCGGGGCCCGTTGGGTCAATGTAATCACCTGGGATAATCAGGTGCTGACGGCCAGTCTGGTGGGCTTTGATGCCCAGGAAGATCTTGCGGTGCTGAAGGTAGAAGGGCAGAACCTGTCCCCGGCGGAGTTTGGGGACTCCTCCGCTTTGACCATTGGCGAGGCAGTGGCTGCCATTGGAGATCCTCTGGGTTACCGCTCCACCATTACCGATGGGATCATCTCGGCCCTGGACCGGGAAGTGGACGTGGATGGAACCACTATGGTTCTCATTCAAACCAGTGCCGCCATCAACTTTGGGAACTCCGGGGGCGCCCTTATCAACCGGTACGGCCAGGTTGTGGGCATTACCACCATCAAAATTGTCACAGATGACGGCTCTGCGGAGGCCCTGGGCTTTGCTATCCCCTCCCAGCGGGTGAAATATGTGGCCGACGCCCTTATAGACGGGCGGGAGGTGTCCCCGGGAGTATTTGGCTTCACCGTTCTGATTCGTCCTGTCTCCGGGGGCGGGCTGACCATTCGGGATGTGGACCCGGCCAGCGACGCCTTTGCCAAGGGCCTTCAGGAGGGAGACGTGCTGGTTGCAGCCAATGGCCAGCCGGTGACCAGCACCCAGGATCTCATCCGCCTGAAGCTCTCTCTGGGGCCGGGGGATCTGGTGACCTTCACCGTACGGCGGGGGGAGGAGCTGTTCACTCTGGAGGTGGCTCTGGTGGATGCTGAGCTGGTATCGTAAAGGGGGCCGCATTGTGATCAACACTACACTGTGCTACATCCGGCGGGGCGAGGACTACCTGATGCTCCACCGGGTGAAGAAGGAACACGACCTGAACCGGGACAAGTGGATTGGCATTGGAGGCAAATTTGAGGACAAGGAGAGCCCGGAGGACTGTCTGTTACGGGAGGTGCGGGAGGAGACGGGCCTGCGCCTCACCCACTACCGCTACCGTGGGCTTGTCACCTTTGTTTCCGACCGCTGGCCCACAGAGTACATGCACCTGTTCACTGCTGACAGCTGGACAGGGGAGCTGAAGGACTGTGACGAGGGGGTGCTGGAGTGGGTACCCCGAAGCCGCCTGCTGGAGCTGCCTCACTGGGAGGGGGACGCCATCTTTTTGGGGCTTATTGCCCAGGACGAGCAGCCCTTCTTCTCTCTGAAGCTGTGCTATGAGGGAGAGGGCCTGGCCCAGGCCGTACTGGACGGCACTTACTTAAAAGGAGGGCCGGGCCTGTAACCACCGCGGCACGTGCTCCGTCCCAGCAGGCCGGAATGCTGCCGCTACATTGATAGAGAGGAGAAAAAACGGATGAAGCCCGAGTATGCCAACACCTTCGGTATCCGCAAGGTATCTGACAAAGAGGGGGAGGTACTGGAGGTAACATTGGACATCTCCTATAAATACATGGAGAATACAGTTGCCTTTACCCCCAAGGGGATGGAAAATGTGTCCACCCCTAACGCCGAGCAGGTGGCCTCCATTGTCATGAACCGGCAAAGTGCCATCTCCCTGCGCAACCTGCTCATTCAGACCCTGGGTGTGGAGAACTGATTCCTGTTTCCGCTGTAAAAAAGCGGGGGGCAGCAAAAGCTGCCCCCCGCTTTTGGCGTCCGGAGGACGGTTCAGTAGAACAGGGTGGCCCGGCCCGCTCTGACCTGCCTGACCGCTTTTTCCGGGGGCAGGGAAATCAGCCGGGCCCCGGCGGGGCGGATGTAGGTGTGAAAGAAGTAGTCCTTGGCCCGGGGAGAAAAATAGTCGTCATCCAGCATAACCTGGCGCACTCCTTGGGTCAGCCCAATTTCCTGGAGGTAGAGGCTGATTTTAAACAGGGTGTTAATCTGGGCAAAACTGTCAAACACGCCCAGCATCTTGGCAATGGTGCCCCCCGGGTTTTCCGAAAATCCCACCCCGTCCACATTGCCCATCAGATAGACGGGCTTGGCCGGATGGGCGGCGTTGTACTGGTCCACCAGCTTTCGAATCTCCACTGTCTCGTCAGACTTGTTGACGCCGTACTGTCCGGGATCGGAGGTGTGAATCAGGGACTGTACCAGTACCCGGATATCCCCCTCCCGGTCCTTGACCAGCAGGTCAAAGCTGTGGATCCCGGCGGCCGCGGCCTCGTGGGAGACAACTTCCATGTTTGCCAGATTCACGTTGGGATCCCGCTCGGCCATGGGAGCCAGATGCTTGTTGGGGGGATAGATCAGGGCCCCGGCCTCAAAAAAGCTTCGGGCCGCCGCCTGTTCGGCCCCGTGGCCCCGGTACTTGGCCTGTTTCTGCTGAATTTCCTTTGGGGCGATCAGGTTATTAAAAATTTCCCGCACCTGCCGTTCCGACAGAGACAGAAAGGCCGTTACAATCTGCTCCAGGTCGTTGGACAAAAAATAGGAGGCCACCAGCTTTGCCCACTCCTCCCGTTGAGGGCCGGACAGTCTGGAAACAAACCAGGCGGTAGAATGCTTGACCAAGTTCTCCCGCCGCTCCTCCACCAGCCGCTCCCCTGTCTGGGTGCAGGCCATGTGGGCCAGATAAGTCATGTCCAGATAAAAGCGCTTGTTGGAAATGCCCAGCAGCAGGCGGATGTCATGGACAAAGTCCGGGTTATGGAGCAGGGCACGCTGGATGGCCTGGGAAAAAGTTCCCCGCACATTGTGGCGGCAGTAGTCCACAAAGGCCACCAGCCCAGCAGCTGCGCCGCCGTCCAGGCTGCCTCCCTTATAGAGGGGAATGTCCGCCTGAGGCGCCACACAGTACCAAAATTCCTGCAGTTTGTCCATGTGCTCCCTCCTTCTCTTGGATCGGTTCCCCGCTTGCTTTTGACGCAAAACTATTGTAATATGGGTCTGGCTGTATGTACAGCGTTTTTTCTTTTCCACAAGGAGGCCTCATGATGTATGACCTTCCCCGAATTCTCGCCCAGCTCCGAGAGCAGAACTCCCCCCTCTTCGCCCAGGAGGGGAAACTGATCCGCTGCTTCTGCCATAAGCTGGCGTGCCTGAGCGCCGGGCAGGACCCCCTGTTTACCATGTGGGACCGGGAGCTGACCTTCACCTACGGAAGCCCCAGCCAGCTTCTGGCCGAAAACTCCAAAATCAAGCCGGCCCAGCTGCATGCTCTGTACGGCTTTGAACCCGGGGAGGAGCCGCCCCTTCCTCTGCTGCTCAAGGGTATCCAGACCTTTTACAGCGTCCTCATCAAGCTCATCGCCTTCAACCTGGTCAGCGGGGCCCGAGGGGATCCCCGTTTCGGGGCGGAGGCAGACATTCGGGCCCTGCTGGAGGGCAGGACCTTCCGAAAGCTGGGGATTGCCAACTACTGTTACGAGGACTGGTTCTCCTGGATTTTAAAGTACTGGGACGAAGAGATTCAGGCCCAGTGCCTGGCCCTGCGGGCCTGCCTGGAGGAGGAGAACACCATTGCCTGCCCGGAAAGTTTTATCCGCAGCTTCCGCTCCGACCTGCTCAAGCACATCTACGAGACGGTGATTCCCCGGGAGATCCGCCACGCTTTGGGGGAGTACTATACCCCGGACTGGCTGGCCGCCTGCGCCGTCCAAAACGCCCTGGACGTCAGCGGGGGAGACGCCTGCCGGCTGCGCTTCATTGACCCTACCTGCGGGGCAGGAACCTTTTTGACCCGGGTGATGCGCACTATCCAGTCCTCCTCTCCTGACAGCCTGGTACGGCCGGAGGCGGTGGCGGGCTTTGACATTAACGCCCTGGCGGTTCTCACCGCCAAGGCCAATTTTCTGGCCGCCTTTCTGGGACAGCTGGAGGCGTGGCCCCACCTTATCCTGCCGGTGTACCACTATGACGTCATCAACACCCCCGCCCTGGAGGGGGACAACCTGGTGGTGGATACCAACTGCGACCTGGTCTGTTCCATCCCCCTCTCCTTCTGCCGTCAGGTGGTGGAGCAGGAGCGCCTCTTCTGCGCCCAGGATTTTCTGCCCCTGCTGGAGGCAGCCGCCCCCTCCTCCCCCGCCTGCGCCCGCCTGTGGGAGCAGCTGACCGGCTACGACCCCTTCAATCAGCTTCTCATCTCCAACATCCTGCTCAACCGCATCTTTGCCTTTTATGAGCGCCGGGCGGATGTGGTGGTAGGCAACCCCCCCTGGGTAAACTGGGAGTTCCTCCCGGAGGCCTATAAGCGAAAGTCCCAGCACCTGTGGCCGGAGTACGGGCTGTTTCACGCCCGGGGCCGGGAGCTGAGCTTCTCCAAGGAGGACATCTCCTCCCTCATTACCTACATCTCCATTGACCGCTTTTTGGCTCCCCACGGCTGCCTGAGCTTTGTGCTGCGGCAGGCCATGTTTAAATCCTCCCTGAACGGGGCGGGCTTCCGCCGGTTTCATCTGGACAAGGGGGACGTAGACTTCCGGGTGCTGCGGGTGGACGACCTGTGTCAGCTCAAGCCCTTCGACGGCATCAGCAGCCGCAGCGCCCTTGTTCTCATCCGGCGGGATCAGCGTCACACCTTTCCTGTGCCCTACAACTGCTGGCACCCCACGCCCCGGTTTGCCCGGGCGGTGCGGGATCCGGACTTGACTGCAGGCTCCATCCTGTCTCTGGTGGAGGTGGAGTCTATGGCCGCCTTTCCCGCCGACGGGGGCAACCCCGCCTCTGTCTGGAGCTGCGCCCCCTCTCAGGTTCGCCCGCTGATGGACGCCCTGTTGGGCCGCAACTCCTATAAGGCCAGAACAGGGGTCTTTACTGCCGGTGCCAACGGGGTATACTGGCTGCAAGTCTCCGGGCGCACAGAAGGGGGAGCTCTTCAGGTACACAACCTGGTTGGCCGGGCAAAGCGTAAGGTGGCCCAGACAAGTGCCCTGCTGGAGCCGGAGTTTGTCTATCCCCTGGTGCAGGGCAGCGACATTGTCCGGTGGGGGGTGAGTTCCCGCTCCTATATCCTCTGCCCCCACACCCCCCAGAGCCGCATGTGGCCGGTGGAGGAGGAACTTCTGCAGTCCCGGGCCCCCCTCACCTACCGCTACCTGCTCTCCTTCCGGAAGGATCTGGACGCCCGCAGGGGCTTCTCCGGCTGGGAGAAAGAGCTTCAGGCCCAGCGCTTCTACTCCCTCCTGCGGGTGGGCGAGTACACCTTTGCCCCCTATAAGGTGGCCTGGCGCTATATTGCCCGATCCTTTATTACCGCCGTCATCACCTCCGCCCGGGATCCCTATCTGGGGGAGAAGCTGTATCTCCCCAATGAAAAAGTCGTATCTGTGGGGCTTTCCGACGGGGACGAGGCCTATTACCTGTGCGGCATACTCAGCTCCACCCCCGTGGGCTACTGCGTGGGCTGTTATATGAACCCCACCAGCATCTCCGCCCATGTACTGGACAAACTGCGCATCCCGGACTACTGCTCCGACGACCCGCTCCACCGGCAGATCTCAGACCTGTGCCGCCGGGGGCATCAGACGGACAACCCTGCCGGGCGCAAGGCCATCCAGGCCGCCCTGGACCAGGCGGTGGGCCGCCTGTACCGCATCCCGCCCCAGCTTCTCCGTCTGGTCTGTACCTCCGGGTAATCATTCTGGAAAACTTTAAGGCCCTGCCCCCGGAGGAAGCCGGGGGCAGGGCCTTACTGCACTTCTCAGGGCTGGAGGATATCCAGCTCCTCCAGAGTCAGATCCCGCTGATAGGGGTTGATGAGGCGGTTGACCGCATCCAGAGTGGACTGGGGATCCAGGGCGTAGCAGTAGCGCACACCCCGGTATGTCGCCTCCCCGTCTCCCTCCAGGGTAAACATCTCCACTCCCTCCGGATCCAGGGAGATGGCCTTGGAGGCGAAGTAGAGCATGTCGTTCAGAGCCAGGTCGGTGTCCACATAGTCGTTAAAGATCTTCACAAAGCCGTTGACCTTGGTGAGGCTGTCCCAGGAGATAACCTTCTTGGCCAGGGCCTTGAGCATATTCTGTTGGGTCTGGGTTCTGCCCACGTCGGAGTAGCCGGTGCTGTGCCCGTTCTGGTCGGGGTTGTTCTTCCGGAAGCGGCACACCTCCATGGCCTGCTGTCCGGTCAGGTGCTGCATGCCCTCCTTATAGTGGATGGACAGGCCCTGAATGGGGTCGTCGTAGTTCATGTCACAGGGGACATAGAAATCCACTCCATTGAGATAGTCCACCAGGGCGATAAAGCCGTTGATGTCCACCTTTACGTAGTAGTCGATGGGCACCCCCAGCAGATTGGAGATATCCTCCACCCGCTGTTCCACCCCCCCGGAGCCGTACACCAGCTTGGGGTTCCCCGACTCCCGGTGTACCAGGGTGTCCCGGGGCACGGAAATAACCCCTATCTTCTGGTTTGGCACATCGTAGTTGAGCACCATCATGGTGTCGGTACGGTAGCCCTCCTTGTCGGTGGCAGCCAGGAGGATGTTGTAGACGTAGTCTCGGCGGATCAGGGCATTCTCATCCTCCTCAGTTCCCGTCCCGGTTCCTGTCCCCTGCTGGCTCTGCCCGGTCTGGCTGGGAGGTGTGACCTGGGTCTGGGCGGGAGGACGTACCCATAGGGTAATTCCCACATATCCCCCCACAATGAGGGCGGAGAGCACCACTACAAACTTATAAAAGCCCCAAAATACGCGCCGTGCCCCTGATCTGCGGGGTCTTTTGGGGGCAGGCCGCTCCGGGGCTGGGGCCTGCCGGCCTCCGCCGGAGCGGCGGGCCACGCTGATATGTCTCTCTTCCAGAGCTGTTCCCTCCCTGACGCGCGCTGGGCGCAGCCTCGGCCGCCCACTGTGGGTCGGGCCGGTTGGGGCGCCCGCGTCTGGGGGCCCGCCGCCCATAAAAGCCGGGCGGCAGGTTCTAGTATATCGCCTTCGCCCTTTTTCGGCAAGGGGGGACAACCATGTTCATGAAAATTTAAAATTTTCCAGCTAATTTACCCCCACAGTCTCCTCCACCAGTTCCCACACCGCGTCCGCGTCCAGCCCCTTGGCGGAGTAGGATACCAGGGTGTTGTCCGGGTGGAGGACGGAGAAGCTCATCCGCACCCCGCTGGTATCCCCCGCATCTTCCGCGGTGTAGGCCCGGGCATCCAGGATGTCCCGGCTCAGGTCCTGTGCCCGGAAGACCGGGTTGTCCACCGTCTCCCGGTATTCCTCAGGCACGCTGTCCGCCCGGGGGATGGGGTAGAGGCGCACGTCATAGGTCTCTGGCTTATCCACATCCACCACGTTCCCCCACACCGTCTCGCCCTCGGGCAGGACGATGTTTACGGACAGCTGGTCATAGCCCCGGCTCCACATGAGGGACAGGGTGTGCTCGTTCCCCTCCTGGTAGGTAAGCCGCCCGTAAAATTCCCAGCCCGCCGGGCCTTCTGCGGGCAGGTAGGGGGCAAAGGCTGCCTCCTGTCGGGCCTCCTCCAGGGAGGCAAATTCCGCCTCCCGCCACTCCGGCACGTCCTCCGCCTCCATCAGGTGATCCAGGCAAAAGCCCCCATCGGTGGACAGCCCCTGGCGCACCAGCAGGGCGTTGAGCATCTGGACGCCCCCGTCGGCCACGTCCCGTCCCTCCTCTCCGTACTCCGAGCCGAAGGGCGCGCCCCGGTTCTCAAAGCGGACACCCACCTCCCCGGCCATAAACTGGCTGACGCAGGTGAGCACCCCCTCCTCCTCCCGGCTCCAGGCGGTGACGGGCACGCCAAACACCTCCGTCTCTTCCAAGTCCGGATAGAGCTCCCAGGCGATGGGCAGTTCTCCGGGGCGCAGGGTGAGGACAAATGTACTGTCCGTCTGCCCGTTCTCCCCCTGGATGGTTACCCACAGCAGGCTTCCGCCGCTGTCATACAGGGCGCTTCCCGTCAGGGTATACCCCTCCCAGAACAGCATCCAGGGCAGTTCCCCCCCGGGGTCTTTGGGGTGGCTGCTCTCCGGCGCTCCCTCCGGCCCCCAGAAGATGGCTCGGATGTCCTCCCAGGTCAAGTCCCGGGAAAAGGAGCCCTCCATCAGCCACTTGGCGGGCGCGCCGTCTGCCGCCGGCTCCCCCGTCACATCCTGGTACTGGATGTAGGGAACTGCGGGCAGCATCCACTTGTCCCCCTCCCCGCCTTCTACCGTGAAGCCCTCTCCGGAGGTGTCCCCCGGATCCTCCCCGGGGCCGTACCAGTCCTTGATGCCGGGGTACAGGGCGTCCTCCATATTCTGCACCGGCCCTGTGGGAGCAGCCAGCCTCCACACTCCCAGTCCCAACACCAGGGCGCAGCAGGCCGCCAGCGCCCCCCACCTTCCCCACCGTGTCTTCCGTGCCCGGGGGACAGGGCCTCTTTCGACCAGTTCCAGCAGCTTCTCATGCCCCTGGTGGGAGAGCCGCTGCCTGTCCATATACGTTTTGTAATATTTCATAAGGATTCTCCTTCCAGCAGTCGTTTTAACCTGCCCCGGGCCCGGGAGAGCCGGGCGCGCACCGTCCCGGAGGGCTGGCCCAGCATTTGGGCAATCTCCTGGGTGGAGTAGCCCTGGTAGTAGTACAGGTGGATGACCGCCCGGTCAGCGGGGGGCAGGGCAAACAGCTCGGCCAGCTCTCCCTGTTCCCCCTCCCCCTCCGGGGTGGGCAGGGTGTCGGGCAGGGGACCCACCCGCCGCCAGCCCAGGCGCAGGCGGCTTTTGCAGCCGTTGACCAGCACCCGCATCAGCCAGGCGCCGGGGCGCTCCAGCTTTTCCGGGGCTTTCTCTAAAAACTTCAAAAAGGTGTCCTGTACCGCATCCTCCGCCTCCTGGGGATCCCCCAGGATTGCCAGGGCGGCGCGGTAGAGGCGGTGTTCCTGTTCTGCCACCAGGGCCTCCCAATCCACCGGCCGGTTGGATCTGTGGGCCATAGCGCCACCTCCCTTCCTTACTCTCACTTGTTTAGACGCACAGGCGGGGCAAATTGCTGCATGGAGGGAAAAATTTCTCAAAAAAACGCGGCCGCCCTGTGGCGGCCGCGCATACGGCATAGGTGTTTTTCGGAGACGGGCGGGCGGTTTGCCCGGTTACAGGGCGGTCTGGGCCTTAGTCAGCTCCTGAGCAATGTTGAGCACATGATCCCCAATCCGTTCAAAGTCAGTGAGCAGCTCGGAGTAGAGAATACAGCCCTCCTCGTTGCACACCCCGTCCTTCATCCGGCCCAGCTGGTTGCGGCGGAACTGGAGGGTCATGTCGTCAATGCGCTGTTCCATCTGAGCCACATCCATCAGCCAGTCCGGCTGGCCAGCCTGGTGATAGAGGAGAGCGGAGATGGCCTCCAGGGAGATGTCCCGCATCTCCTGAATCTCCTCCTGGGCAAATTCAGAGAATTCAATGTCCTTGGACACCAGCATACGGGTGTAGCCGGCCAGGTTGTCGGCGTGGTCTCCGATGCGTTCGATATTTCCAGAGATGGTAAAGAAGCTGCTGACCATGGCAGAGCCCTGCTCATTTGTCTCGATGGAGATAAGGTGGGAGACATAGCGGGAAATTTCCCGGTTGAGAAAGTCAATATACTCCTCCCGCTCCTCCACCTTCTCCAGCTGTTGGGTATCCCGGGCCAGCACAGCCTGGAAACTGTCAGAGACGTTGTCCCGGGCCATGGAGAGCATGCGGTTGAGCTCGTTGCGCAGCTGGTCAATGACAATGGCGGACACGCCCAGGCCGCCTTCTTTGCCGGCAGCAGAGACGGGGGTAAGGTAGGCCAGGTGCATCTGGTCGTCTCTGTTCTGGGGCACAGGCTGGTCGGGAAGCATCCGCACCGCCAGCCGGGCCAGGTAGTTGCCCAGGGGGAGCAGCAGCAGGGTAGTGGTGATATTAAAGAGCGTATGGGTAATGGCGATCTGGCCGGCGGGGGTGGCGGGATGGACAGAGGCCAGAGCGGCTCCCAGAGGGCCGGGCAGCACCACTGACCCGTTTATAATTCCGGCCAGGGGGAAAAGGAGGAACAAGGTGGTAAAGATGATCGTACCAATGACGTTAAACATCAGGTGGATGACAGTGGCCCGCTTGGCGTTGCGGTTGGTACCCACCGAGGCCAGCACGGCGGTAATACAGGTGCCGATATTCTGTCCGAACAGGACAAAGACGGAGTTGGCATAGGCGATAACACCGGAGTTGGCCAGGGCCTGAAGAATGCCGATGGAGGCGGAGGAGGACTGAATCACGGCGGTAAACAGGGCGCCGGCCAGGATCCCCAGCAGGGGGTTGGAGAAGGTGGCCATAATGTCAATGAAGGACTGGGACTCCCGCAGGGGCACCATGGAGGCGCTCATCATGTCCATCCCAATGAACAGCACACCCAGGCCGGCCAAAATCTGGCCCACATGCTGGGCCTTGGCCCGCTTCACAAAGACCATGCACACCACGCCCACAAAGGCCACCATGGGGGCCAGGGCCCCCACGTCCAGGGCAATGAGCAGGCCAGTGATAGTAGTACCGATATTGGCGCCCATGATGATCCACACTGCCTGGTTCAGGGACATCATGCCCGCATTGACAAAGCCCACCACCATCACAGTGGTGGCCGAGGAGGACTGGATGACCGCAGTAATCACCGCGCCCACCAGTACACCCAAAAAGCGGTTGGCAGTCAACCGCTCCAGAATTTCCTTCATTTTGCTGCCGGCCGCGGCCTCCAGGCCGGAGCTCATCATCTGCATTCCGTGCAGAAACAGGGCCAGGCCGCCCAGCAGCCCCAGGATATCCGAAATTCCCATGTTATTTCCTTCCCGCGCAGCTGTCTGAACAAGAAAAAAGACATAGCCCGCACCTGTTAACTCCAGGCCCAGGTTATGTCCGGCTGTTCCTTCTGTTCCAAAGGCGATGCCCGCCTAGTTGCTGCGTCATAACACTCTTCCTTTATTCTTTCAAATTCATCCACTTTTATTATAGGGTACCCCAAAATGCCCGTCAACAGATTTTACCCAGATTTAACAATGTCCTTACAGGCAAGCCCCGGGGCTTTCCCCGGGGCGGGCCCACCGGGGGCCGCCTCCTAAGCCTGCTCCCGCTGAGCGGCCAGGTACTCGTCGTAGGAGGTCTTCCGATCAATGAGCTTCCCCTCCGGGGTAAAGTCAAAGACCCGGTTGCAGACGGTCTGGATGAGCTGGTGGTCATGGGAGGCCAGCAGGATATTACACTTCACCGCTTCCAGGCCCTTGTTCAAAGCGGCAATGGACTCCAGATCCAGGTGGTTGGTGGGCTGATCCAGCATGAGGACGTTGGCCCCGGAGAGCATCATCCGGGAGAGCATGCACCGCACCTTCTCCCCGCCGGAGAGCACCTTCACGGGCTTATATACCTCATCGCCGGAAAAGAGCATCCTTCCCAAAAAGCCCCGCAGGTACTGCTCCTGGGGGTCGGGGGAGAACTGGCGCAGCCACTGCACCAGGTTGTCGTCATTGTCCTGGAAGTAGGGGGTGTTGTCCTTGGGGAAGTAGGAGAAGGTGGCCGTCTGGCCCCACTTCACCGTACCCTCGTCGGGCTCCAGCTCCCCGGCCAGAATCTTAAAGAGGGCAGTGTGGGCGTTCTCATTGTCCCCCACAAAGGCGATCTTGTCCCCGTGGCCCACGATGAAGGACACCTTGTCCAGCACCTTCACCCCGTCAATGGTCTTGGAGACGTCGGTGACGAAGAGGATGTCCTTGCCCACCTCCCGGTCCGGGGTAAAGCCCACCCAGGGATAGCGGCGGGAGGAGGCGGGCATCTCCTCCACGGTGAGCTTGTCCAACAGCTTACGGCGGGCAGTGGCCTGCTTGCTCTTGGACTTGTTGGCGGAGAAG
This sequence comes from uncultured Oscillospiraceae bacterium, assembly GCA_944385675.1. Lineage (GTDB taxonomy): Bacteria > Bacillota > Clostridia > Oscillospirales > Oscillospiraceae > Lawsonibacter. Next base: position 9,238 of record CALWYD010000120.1, on the reverse strand, counting down.
CGGGAAATGAAGTCCTGCAGCTCCTTGATCTTCTCCTCGTTGCGCTTATTTTGGTTTTTGATAAGCTGCTGCACCAGCTGGGAGGACTCATACCAGAAGTCGTAGTTGCCCACGTACATCTTAATTTTGTTGTAGTCGATGTCCACAATGTGGGTGCAGACGGTGTTGAGAAAGTGGCGGTCGTGGGAGACCACAATGACGGTGCCTTCAAAGTCCAGCAGAAAGTCCTCCAGCCAGTTGACGGCGTCAATGTCCAGGTTGTTAGTGGGCTCGTCCATCATCAAAAGGTCGGGGTTGCCAAACAGGGCCTGGGCCAGGAGCACCTTCACCTTCAGCCGGGCGTCCAAGGTGGCCATGTCGCTGTAGTGCAGCTCCGTGCCGATGCCCAGGCCCTGGAGGATGCGGCTGGCGTCGCTCTCGGCCTCCCAGCCCCCCAGCTCGGCATACTCCTCCTCCAGCTGGCAGGCCAAAAGGCCGTCCTCGTCGGTCATCTCCTCCTTGGCGTACAGGGCTTCTTTCTCTTTTCCCACGTCGTACAGGCGCTGATTGCCCATGATGACCGTATCCATCACGTTGTAGGCGTCGTATGCGTTCTGGTCCTGCTTTAAAACGGACATGCGGATGCCGGGCAGGATGGACACCTCCCCGGAGGTGGAGTCCAGCTCTCCCGAGAGGATTTTCAAAAAGGTGGACTTGCCGGCGCCGTTGGCGCCGATAATGCCATAGCAGTTGCCCCGCAGAAACTGCAGGTCTACATGGGAAAACAGCGGGGTGCCGCTGTAGTTAAGACTCAGGTCGGTGACAGTGATCATGCTGGCTTTTCGCTCCTTCTTCCCAGTGGCATGTTTTCAACGGGGTACGGCTACCATCTTACCATAGCCGGGGCAAAAAAGATAGGGCCTTTTTGAGGGAAAATGTTCTGACTTTTCCGGGATTTTCTCAAAATTATTGCCGCATTTCCCCAAATAATCCGGTTTTGGCCGGGTCTTTTTGCCTCTCTTTCATCCCCGGTCGGTTCCTGTCCGGGAATAAAACAAGGCCCCCGGAGCTGGCCGGGGGCCTTGTTTTATGTTGCGGTGTTGGCGATGCTGTCCCGCATCCACTTTCCGCTTTTCACCCGCAGCAGGGCCACGCAGGTACCCACCGCCCAGCCGGCGGGGATAGACCACCAGATGGCGTTGGAGCCCAGGGGGGTGAGGTAGGCCAGGGCGTAGGCCATGGCCACCCGGAAAAAGAGGTTGCACATGGAGCTGAGGGTAAAGGCCCCCATATCCCTGGCTCCCCGGAGCATGCCGTTGCACACAAACAGCAGCCCCATGAGGATGTAGAACAGGGACACCGTGTGCATATAGTCCAGTCCATAACCCAGGGCCCCGGAGGTATCCTCCGGGTCCAGGAACAGGGACAGGAGCTGATTTCCAAACAGGAAGATGCCCAGGGTAATTGCCAGGGAAAAGACCACCACCATGAGCATGCAGGCCTTCAGTCCCTGGGTAACCCGCTCATATTTACCCGCACCGATATTCTGGGCGGTGTAGCTGGACATGGCGTTGGAGAAGTTCATGTTGGGCAGCATGGACAGGGTGTCGATTTTGGTGGCGGCTGTGTAGCCGGCAACCAGCACCTTGCCGTAGGTGTTTACCAGCCCCTGCATAAACATCATAGACAGGGAGACCAGGGACTGCTGGAGCATGGAGGGCAGGCCGATCTGGGCGATGCGCCGCACAGCCAGGCCGTGAAAGAGGGGGATTTTCTCCCCCTGCTTCTCCGGCTCACAGGGCAGGCGCCTCATCCGCTGGAACAGCACCACCAGGGAGGCCACCGCGCACATGCCCTGGGCGATAAGGGTGGCCCAAGCCACTCCCGCAACCCCCATGTCAAACTGGATGACAAAGAGGAGATCCAGAACGATGTTGGTCAGACTGGATATCATCAGAAAGATCAGGGGGGTACGGCTATCCCCCTGGGCGTTGTAGATGCCGTTTAGGGTATTGTATAAAAAGAGGAACACTGCTCCGCCGAAATAAATGCGCAGGTAGGTCTGGGCGTCGGCCATGATATCCTGGTCTGTTCCCAGCAGCTGGAGCAGGGGGCCGGCCAGCAGGGTGCCCAGGGCCATCAGAATCAGGCCCAGTATGCTCAAAGAAATGATGGCAGTAGAGACGGTGGACTTCATCTCGTGGATTCTCCCGGCTCCAAACAGCTGAGACACCACCACGTTGCACCCCATGGACAGGCCGGTGGCGATGGCCACGGACAAAAACACGATGGGGAAGGAGGAGCCCACCGCCGCCACCGCGTCCTCTCCCACAAACTTGCCCACCACGGCGGTGTCCACCATGTTGTAGAGCTGCTGGAACAGGTTGCCCGCCACCATAGGCAGGGCAAAGAAAAACAACAGGGGCAGGGGCTTTCCTTCTGTCAGATTCTTAACCATCTTGTTCCTCCTCTTTAAACTGCAGCACATTCCCAATAATTCGGGTTAAAAAGGCCTCATAGGTCTGCCGCTCCTCCAGGGAGAAGCCCCGATAGCACACCTGTTGCCACTCCTGCAGTACTGTCTCAATTTCCTTGGCGGCGTCCTCTCCCGCCGGAGTGAGGGTGACCATCTTCTCCCGGCGGCAGCGGCTGGGCACTGTCCGCTCCACCAGCCCCCTGGCCTCCAGCCGGGCCAGAGATCGGGCCACTGCCCCCTTGTCCAGAACGGCCCGGTGGGCAATATCCTCCTGGCGCAGACGGCCCTCCCGCTCCAGCAGCCGCAGCACCATTCCATCCATGGTCTGCAGGCCCAGGGCCCCCAGGCGATCCCGCAGACACTGCCGCTCCACCCGGCGAAAAACTTCCACCCGGTTCTCCATGGCTCCTGCCTCCTTTGTTGTCAAACTCAACAGTTGTATTTTACAACAATTATGTTCTTCTGTCTACGTGGGAGACGTTAAAATTCCCCCTTTTTATGGCGCGGAGCGGGAAAACAGGGTATAATAAAAAAGCCTCTGGGCCAGGGCGTGCCACTCAGTCTCTCCGCCCACGTACTACGGAGAAAGCACATGGAGGGGGAATTTGTTTTCCCTCCCATTGGTTCCGGCCGTCCGTATTTGAACCTGAGGCACCTTTTATCCCGTACATGTCATTCCTGAAAGGAGACTTTTATGGATCTTCAGGCCCTTGTTTCCACTCAGCGGGCTTATTTCCGCACCGGAGCCACTTTAGACATATCCTTCCGCCGGAAGGCACTGTCTGCCCTCAAGGAGGCCATGGCAGCCCGGGAAGGGGCTCTCCTGGGTGCTCTGCAGGCAGATCTGGGCAAGTCCCCGGGGGAGGGCTACCTGTGCGAAGTGGGACTGACCCTTTCAGAGCTGGACTATGTGTCCAAGCATCTGCCCCGGTGGGCCAGGGAGCGTCGGGTGCCCACACCCATGTCCCTGTTTCCCGGGAAAAGTGCCGTCCTGCCGCGGCCCTATGGGGTGTCCCTGGTCATGTCCCCCTGGAATTACCCCATACTCCTATCCCTGGAGCCGGTGATTGGGGCCATTGCGGCGGGAAACTGCTGTATTTTAAAGCCCTCCGCCTATGCTCCTGCCACCTCGGCAGCCCTGGGGGAGTTGCTTTCCTCCTGTTTTTCCCCGGAGCACGTAGCCGTGGTGGAGGGGGGCCGGGCAGAAAACCAGGCTCTGCTGGAGCAGCACTTTGACTATATTTTCTTTACCGGCGGGGTAGAGGTGGGCAAGCTGGTTATGGAGAAGGCATCCAAATACCTCACCCCGGTCACCCTGGAGCTGGGAGGGAAGAGCCCCTGCGTGGTGGACGCCACTGCCCGGCTGGATCTGGCCGCCCGGCGCATTGTTTTTGGGAAGCTGCTCAACTGCGGCCAGACCTGCGTGGCCCCCGACTATCTGCTCGTACAGCGGCAGGTGAAGGACGCCCTCCTGGAGCGGGTGGAACACTGGGTTACCCGGCTCTACGGCCGGGAGCCTCTGGACAACCAGGGCTATGTCCACATGATAAACCAGAAGCACTTCCAGCGGGTCTGCTCCCTTATTGACCGGGACAAGGTGGTCTTCGGGGGCGGCAGCAACCCGGACAGCCTGCGCATCCAGCCCACCATTCTGGACAACGTGTCCCCAGAGGACCCGGTAATGGGGGAGGAGATTTTTGGCCCGGTGCTTCCGGTTCTGCCCTTGGACCACATGGAGGAGGCGGAGGACTTTATCCTGGATCGCCCCCGGCCTCTGGCCCTGTATCTTTTCTCAGAGGACCGGGCCGTCCGGCGGCGGTTTGTGGAGCGCGTCCCCTTTGGGGGCGGCTGCGTTAACGACACCATTCTCCACCTCACCAACCCCCATCTGCCCTTCGGCGGGGTGGGGAACAGCGGCATGGGCCGCTACCACGGCAAATACAGCTTTGACACCTTTTCCCACGTGAAGGGAGTGCTCTACTCCTCCTCCCGGGTGGATTTCCCCCTGCGGTATCCTCCCTATACGCCGGAAAAAATGAAGATGGTCCGCCGTGTACTGAAATAAAAGGCAGGAGGTTCCCCGGGAAATATTCCGGGGAACCTCCTGCTTTCATAGATCCAGGCCATATATTCGGTTGGCATTTTGAAAGAATACCTGCTCCCAGTGCGCCTGGGGCACAAGCCCCTTGACAAACTGGATGTACTCCCCCAGGTTGACAATGGGCCAGTCAGTGCCGTACAGGATGTCGTCCCACTGCTCGATGGCGGTCAGCCAGGTGCGCAGCAGGGAGACGTACCCCGCCTGTTCCCGGAAATAGCGCTCCAGATCCACCCGTCCCTCCAGCAGCCCCGACAGGTCGGCGGCCACGTTGGGGTTCTTCTCCACCACCGCCGCCGCGCTCTCCAGAAAGGGGTTTCCGAAGTGGCACATGACAAAGCGGGTCTTGGGGTGGTCGGCAGCCGTCTCGTCCAGCACCAGAGGGTGGCTGTACTTCAAGTGGGCCCGGGGAAAGGCGGTCAGCCCCATGTGAACCGCCACCGGCTTGTCGTACCGGGCGGCCAGCTGGTAGAGGGGTTCATACATGGGGTCAGACAGCCAGATACGGTTGTAGCCGGGGTAGAGCTTCACCCCGCAGCAGTTCTCCCGCTTCAAATGCTCCTCTACCCGGTCGGGGAGATCGTCAATTTGCCGCGCGCCCCCCTCCAGCAGGGAGCTGTCCAGCCCCACGCAGTAGTGAAACAGGTCGGAGGGGTAGCTGTGGTAGCCCGTCTCCAGGCTGTGGTTGCCCATCACCACCCCGTGGACAATGCCCAGCTCTCCGTACACCTGCCTGAGATGGCCGGTGCTGTTTTCATGGCCCACCTGACCTGCCATTTTTTCGGTGCGGGGGGAGGGGGGGAACAGGTGCAGATGGGCGTCAATGATTTTCATTGTGGTTCTCTCCTTCATGTTCTTTGCCGTACTGCCTGGGACAGGGTCCAGGCCCCTGCTGCCAGGGCGGTGGAGGTTGCGGCCACAGCTATGGGCACCAGCACGGGGTGTCCCATCAGCCAGGCGAAGGGGGCCCACTCCCCCTGCCACTCCTGGACGATACCGTAGAGTGGGACGTGGAGCACATAGATATAGAAGGTCAGGTGGGCGCCGCAGAAGCAGACGGTGCGCCGCAGAAGGGGACTTTTCACCTGGGGCCGGGCCAGGGCCAGGGCCATAAGCAGCAGGGCAGTAAAGGTAGTACCCAAAAACACGTCCACCACTCCCACCCGGGCGTACTCCACGTAGGCCAGCCCCAGGGCCAGGGGCAGCCCCACCCATAGCGGCGCCGTAGGCAGGCTCCGAATCGTTGCCCGATGCTCCCCCATCCAAGCCCCCAGGGCAAAGAAGGGGAAGCCCTGGAGCCAGGCGTTGCGCACGAATTTGCTCTCCAGAGCTGTGCCGCCCCCCAGCACTTTCCACTCCACCAGGGACAGGTGGACAATCAGCAGCGCTATGGCCAACAGGGCCAGGTTATCATAGGGCAGTTTCCTGCCCAGCCGCCGGGCGGCCCAGGTCATGGCCCACCATATCAGGTACAAAATCAGCTGGGCAGCCAGGTACCACATGGGCCAGGAGCAGGGCAGCGGGAGAAGCTGATAGAGGAGAATTTCCTTGAGAAAGAAGGGGTTCATTCTCCCCTGCAGGTACTCTAACACCGTCTGGCCCTGATGTCCGGCCATAACGCAGCCCAGCACCACTAAGGCGGCGGTGACAGCCAGCAGCCGCAGAGCAGTCTTGGCCGCCCGCCGCCGCAGCACCGCCGTCTCCGCGTCCCAGCTGAAGTAGCCGGCGGTGAGGAAAAACAGGGGTACCCCAAATTTGCTCAGGGCGCACCAGGCCCAGCCCGCCTCCCCGGGAAAGGGGACATGGGAGAAGAGAATGCCGTACACGGCCACGCATTTAAACAGGTTGAGCCTCTGATTGTCCAGCTGGGCCATGGTCGTCCCCCCCTCGCCCCGGGCACAGCGCCGGGGCCTGTTCTTCTTTGAATTATAGCAAATTTTTTCCTAAAATAAAAGTCCCTGTGCCTAACCCACACGCCTAAAGCAGGCAGCTTCCAGCGCTACTTCCGCTGATTAATAACCGGGGCCTGCCTCTTCCTTTTCCTTCCCGTCCCGGGTTTTATTTTTTCTGCTCTGCCCAGGGAGAAACAGTCCATTCATTCCCCCTCCTCTCCCCTCCTCTCCCCGCCGCGGCGCCGCCGTAAAAAAGCACCCGCCCCATTGGGGCGGGTGCTTCACTTTCCCGTTTGCAGACTTTCCTGCCGTTCAATTACACCAGCTGGATGATGGCCATCTCGGCAGCGTCACCTCGTCGTCGCGGGCTCCATATCCCTCGTCCCCGCGCAGGCGCGGGGCCTCGCTCATTCCGCCGCTCCTCCTCTCCCCAGAAAAGCCCTCCGGGCTTTCCCGGGGGCCCCTTCCCTGCGGGCTCCACATCCCTCGTCCTGCCCTTCCGGGCAGGCCTCACTCATTCCGCCGCTCCTCCTCTCCCCGGAAAAGCCCTCCGGGTTTTTCCGGGGACCCCGCCTCACCCCGCCGCGGCGCCGCCGTAAAAAAGCACCCGCCCCATTGGGGCGGGTGCTTCACTTTGCCGTTTGCAGACTTTCCTGTCGTTCAATTACACCAGCTGGATGATGGCCATCTCAGCGGCGTCACCGCGGCGGGGACCAATGCGGACGATACGGGTGTAGCCGCCGTTCCGGCTGGCATACTTGGGGCCAATCTCCTTGAAGAGCTTGTTGGCCACGTCCTCCTTGGTAATGAAGCTCAAAGCCTGGCGGTAGGAGGCCAGGGTGTTGTCCTTGGCCAGGGTAATCATCTTCTCGGCCACGGGAGCGACTTCCTTGGCCCGGGTGACGGTAGTCTTAATCTGGCCGTTTTCCAGCAGGTAGGTAACCATGGCGCGGAGCATAGCCCGGCGCTGATCGCTGCTGCGGCCCAGCTTACGGTTCTTCAGAGACATATAAAACACTCCTTCGACCTCGCGTGGCGAGATCTCATTCAAATTCGTTCATTTGGCTCCCTGGGGAGCCGGGGACACCCTTACGGGACGGCCTTAGAGCCGCACGGGAAGCGGAACGTTACATACCTTCCTCGCTGCCCCTCAGAAGCGCCGAGCGCCGGGGGATTGGGCGCTTCTCGTTGTCACGCCTCTGTCCCTGTGCGGCCGGGTCGCTAAGATCTTCGACTTCGCCGGCAAACAGCCGGGCCTTCGGCCCTTCTTGGTTTGCCGGCATCCGCTCCGGTCTTAGCTCTCCTGCTCCGGGAGCCGGCGCTTCTTTTAGTTATTGTCGTCGCTGGCCAGGGACAGGCCCATCATGGCCAGCTTGTTGATAACCTCTTCCAGGGACTTGCGGCCCAGGTTGCGCACCTTCATCATCTCTTCCTCGGTCTTGGAAATAAGATCCTCCACCGTGTTGATGTTGGCCCGCTTCAGGCAGTTGTAGGAGCGCACGGACAGGTCCATGTCGTCGATGGTCATCTCCATCACCTTGTCCCGCTGGGTCTCAGCCTTCTCCACCACGGTGGACTTGTTGCCCATGGTCTCGGAGAGGTCAGTAAACAGAGTGAAGTGGTCGCACAGGATCCGGGCCCCCAGGCTGACGGCGTCCCTGGCGTCAATGGTGCCGTTAGTCCACACCTCCAGGGTCAGCTTGTCGTAGTCGGTGGCGTCGCCCACCCGAGTGTTCTCCACAGTGTAATTGACCTTGCGCACGGGGGTATAGATAGAGTCCACGGGGATGAGGCCGATAATAGACTGGGCAGGCTTATTCTTGTCGGCGGAGACATAGCCTCTGCCGTGGGACAACGTCAGCTCCATGGACAATGTGGCATCAGGACCCAGAGTGGCAATATGGAGGTCGGGGTTGAGGATCTCCACGTCGGCGTCCGCCTTAATGTCCCCGGCAGTCACCTTGCACTCCCCCGCAGCCTCAATATGGACCGTCTTTGTGCCCTCGGAGTAAAGTTTGGCAATAATCCCTTTCACATTTAAGACGATCTCAGTCACATCCTCTTTAATGCCAGGGATGGTAGTAAACTCATGCTGGACGCCGGCGATCTTAATGGAAGTCACCGCGGTACCCGGCAGAGAGGACAGTAGAATCCGGCGCAGGGAGTTGCCCAGGGTGGTGCCGTAGCCCCGCTCCAGGGGTTCCACCACATACTTGCCGTAGGAGGTGTCGCCAGGATTTTCCACACATTCAATACGGGGCTTTTCAATTTCTACCATAATGCTAGGATACCCTCCTTTGTTCGGCGGCGCGCACATGCCGCCTAATTCAGCTCACCAATATTTGAGGGTTGTCTAAGTCTGCGCCGCCCGCCCCTCCGGCCAAGCCGGAGGAGCAGGCAAAACGTATCAAGTTACTTAGAGTACAGCTCGACGATGAGGTGCTCTTCCACGGGGAAGTCGATGTCATCCCGGGTGGGCATGGCAACGACGGTGCCCTGGAGGGTATTTTTGTTGCGGTCCAGCCACTTGGGCACATTGACCACAGGGGCGTCCTCGCCCAACAGGCGCTTAAACTTCACAGAGGAGCGGCTCTTCTCCCGCACCTCGATCACGTCGCCGGACTTGACCAGGTAGGAGGGGATATCCACCCGCTGGCCGTTGACGGTGAAGTGGCCGTGGGTCGTGAGCTGACGGGCCTCGCGGCGGGTCTTGGCAAAGCCCAGACGGTACACCACGTTGTCCAGACGGCGCTCGATGAGGGTCAGCAGATTCTCGCCGGTCTTGCCCTGCAT
>CALWYD010000119.1 GCA_944385675.1 uncultured Oscillospiraceae bacterium | reverse complement strand
AGACCCAGATCAGCTTCTATGGCCGCCATCTCTTTGCTGCGGCTTCTCTGCCGGTCCGCCCCAGAGTTGGCTGGTCCGCGCACTGTCTGGTGGTGACCATTGGGCTCCATCGCCATGTGGACTCCCCCCGCGTCGCTGTAGCGGTGGAGCCCTATCCCGGGCGGTGGACCCACCACATCCTGCTCACCCGGGAGGAGGAAATCGACGGCGAGCTCCTCTCCTGGCTACAGGAGGGCTATGCTTTCGCCCAGAGTAAGGGACGCTGATCTCCGGGGTAAAACAATCCCTGTGAAAGGAGGTGCGGAGCTGCCGCTATGAATGAGAAATTAAAGGAAAAAATCAAGGAATCCCTGTCCAGTGTTCTCCCTATTACTGCGATTGTTCTGATTCTCAGTGTCACCCTGGTACCCATGGAGGTCGGGACTCTGGCCCTTTTCCTCGCCGGAGCTATGCTATTGATTGTGGGAATGGGTTTTTTTCAGCTGGGCGCTGAGATGGCTATGACCCCTCTTGGGGAGGGTGTGGGCAGCCAACTGATGAAAAGCCGGCATCTCGCGTTGATCCTCCCGGTCTGTTTTCTTATGGGGACTATCATCACAATCTCCGAGCCCGATCTGCAAGTCCTGGCCAACCAGGTGGCCTCTATCCCCAATCCGGTTTTGATCTGGACAGTGGCCATCGGTGTGGGCATTTTCCTGATTGTGGCGGTGCTGCGAATTCTGTTCCATATCCGGCTGTCCACGCTGCTGCTCGGGCTGTATATTCTGCTATTTGTTCTCTCTCTGTTCTCCCCGTCCACCTTCACCGCCGTGGCCTTTGACGCCGGCGGTGTGACCACCGGACCGATGACCGTTCCCTTTATTATGGCGCTGGGCGTCGGTCTCTCCGCTGTCCGCAGCGACGAGGAGGGCACCAATGACAGTTTCGGCCTGGTGGCTCTGTGCAGCATTGGTCCGATTCTGATGGTCCTGTTGCTGGGGATCTTCTACCACCCCACCGATGCGGTCTATACGCCTGTCACGATCCCTCTCACCGTCACCACCCAGGATGTGGCCCGCCATTTCCTGACCGCCCTTCCCCAGTACGCCCGGGAGGTCGCGCTCAGTATTCTGCCGGTTGCCGGCGTGTTTCTGGTGTTTCAGCTCTTGACCCGCCGCTATCGCCGGCGGCAGCTGCTGCGCATGGCGGTGGGCTTTTTCTACACAGTGATCGGTCTGATCCTATTTCTTACCGGCGTCAATGTAGGATTTGCCCCTGTGGGGAACCTCCTTGGCGGCGGTCTGGCAGGCAGTCCGTCGAAGTGGTTTCTCATCCCCATTGGCGTGGTCATCGGGTACTACATTGTCAAGGCCGAACCGGCCGTCCAGGTGCTCAACGAACAGGTAGAGGACCTGACCGGGGGAGCCGTCTCCCGCAAAATGATGAATCTGGCGCTGTCTGTAGGTGTGGCCTGTGCGGTCGCGCTGGCAATGGTCCGAGTATTGACGGGGCTCAATATCTACTGGATTGTAATTCCCGGCTATGCTGTCGCTCTTCTGCTCAGCCGGCGGGTCGCGCCGGTGCTGGTGGGAATCGCCTTCGACTCCGGCGGCGTAGCCAGCGGGCCCATGACTTCCACCTTTCTCCTGCCCCTGGCGATGGGCGCCTGCACGGCAGTGGGCGGCAATGTGGTCACCGACGCCTTCGGCATTGTGGCTCTGGTCTCACTGGCGCCTTTGATTGCCATTCAGGTTCTGGGGCTCGTCTATACCAGCCGGACCCGCAGGGCTCCGGCCCAGGAGCACCGGCCCCCGGAGGATACCGTGGTGGATATGGAGGAGGGATCATCAACATGACTGGATTCCCACAGGAAGAAAAACAAACTGCGCCCCGGCTGCTGGTCCTGATTACCCGGGCGGAGGATGAAAAACGGCTGGAAGAACTCCTGGACCACCTGCCTGTTCCAATCCTCTACCAGTGCCGTGGCAAGGGGACTGCCCCCTCGGAGATGCTGGATATCTTTGGACTGAGCGGCACGACCCGACAGATCACCGTTGGACTGGTATCAAAAAGCGGCGTGGCGGACGCCTTCCAGTCTGTCCGCCGCCATCTCTCCATCCATCAGCCCGGCCGCGGCATCGCAATCACCATCCCGATAACCGGCCTACAGTCGCCGGTTCTCCAGCTCCTGGGCGGACAGTTGGCAGCAGAACGTGAAGCAGCACAAGGAGGTTCGATAGCAATGCAGGAAAAAACAGCATACGCCGTGATCTGGGCCTCTGTAGCCAGCGGCTTCAGCGACGACGTTGTGGACGCGGCCCGCTCTGCCGGCGCTAAAGGCGGCACCGTAATCAAGGGGCGCCGGAGAAATACCGAGCAGGTCGAGCAGCACCTCGGGCTCTCCGTTCAGGAGGGGCAGGAGTTTGTCATGATCGTTGCGCCCAAAGAGAAAAAGGCCGCTATCATGTCCGCCATCTGTGCCGCCTGCGGTCTGCGGACGCAGGCTCGCGGCACGGTCCTCTCCCTTCCGGTGGAGGATGCGATGGGGCTGGAGGGCTGATCGCCCTGCGCGCCCGCCGCAAGTGCTCCTGCCAGATTGTAACACATTCGAAGGAAACGGAGGGGACTTATGGCAGAGCTTCTCTCATTTGACGCCTTTGCCCAGTTGGATTTTGACAAGATGGACCGCGCGCAGCTGCTCCACTGCCTGGAGGCTGCCCGCCTGCAGCTCCGTCAGCTGGACGCGGAGGAACCGGCGGACATGGACAGCGCGGCCTATGATGCCTGGGGCGACCGGCACGAAGCGCTGGAGGATCTGGTGGAGGATCTGCTCGATTATCTAGATAATTTAAGCAATTGAAAGCATTAACGGCGGCAGGAGGTACTATGCAAAATTGGCAAAAAGCTGCGGGCGGCAGGCCGGCGTCCTCCGTTGTCCTGCTATCCGGCGTATCTTCTGGCTTTGGCCGGGCCATTGCCATGAAATTGGCTGCAGCCGGACACCAGGTCTATGGGATCAGCCGGCGAGAGCTGGCGGAAGTGGAATTGAAGAGAGCTCTGGCCGGTCATATCCGCGGCGATCTGTGTGATCCAGCCACCGCCAAATTGGCGGTGGAAACCGTGCTGGACGCCCAGGGTCGGCTGGACGTCCTCATCAATAACGCTGGCATGGGGATCGGTGGTGCTCTGGAGGATACGGACGACGGGCAGCTACATCGCCTGATGGAGCTCAATTTCTTTGCTGTAAGCAGGCTGTGCCGCTGTGCGCTGCCCGCCATGCGCCAGCAGGGACGGGGCACCATTCTCAACATCAGCTCCCTGGGCGGTCTGGTTGGGCTGCCTTTTCAGGGTGCCTACAGCGCTTCCAAATACGCTGTGGAGGGCTACAGTGAAGCTCTGCGCAGCGAGGTCGCTCCCTTTGGTATCTCTGTCTTTCTGGTGGAGCCGGGAGATTTTCGCACCCATTTCACCGCCAGCCGTCAGGTCGTGGGCCAGGATTCCCCCTATACCGCCTACTGTCAGCGCGCGCTGCGCCGGATTGAGGCTGACGAGACCAGCGGCAGCTCCCCCGAAGCCCTGGCAGAGCTAATCGCGCGCCTTGTGGGGCGCGGGGGTACGCGCTTTCGCTACACAGCGGGCAGCCTGAGTCAGCGGCTGTTGATCAAAAGTCGCATCCTCATGGGGGACAGGCTTTTTCTGCGCCTTTTGAGCTGGTACTACATGGGAACCTGCTGACTGTCTCCCCCCTTCCCCGCCGGACCTGTCAAAGGTTTGGCTGGGATTTT
>CALWYD010000118.1 GCA_944385675.1 uncultured Oscillospiraceae bacterium | reverse complement strand
ATGCGGCTGGTTTTTAGTTTGCGCGTCAGGTTGTGGGAAGGGCGTACTTCTCTTTGGCATGCTCAAACAACCGGTTGATTTGCTGGGATTCACCTTGATGCAGATGATGGAGATAGGAGTGAATGTCCTCCCGTACGAGGGAATCCCGATCTCCATACTGATGAAGAATTCGTGCTGCTGCGTTGGAGCAGTGGTCAGAGATACGCTCTAAATTAATAAGTAGCTCCAAAAACTGGGTGCCCAGCTCTACAGTACATTCTCCGGTTTTAAGCCGCTCCACATGCCGTTCCCGCAGCGTGGCAGTCAGCAGATCCACTACTTCTTCCAGGGGCTCCACTTGGAAAGCGGCCCGGGGATCGTGGCAGCGGTAAGCCTCCATTACCTTATCCAGAGCCTCGCTGATAGCGCCGCATACAGTTTCCATCTCCCGTTGAGCGATGGGAGAAAAGGCCAGCCCTTTCTCGTGCATAATTGTTGCCGATTCGGTGAGATTGACCGCGTAGTCCCCGATGCGTTCAAAGTCCGACAGAGCATGGAGTAGGTCAGAGACCATGTCACTGTTTTTTGCATCCAGTGAGTGGCGGGAGAGACGTACCAGGTATTGGTCCAGTGCCCCTTCCATGTGGTCCAGGGTATCCTCCTGTTCTGTAAGCTTTTCCAGCTGTTTTTCATCATAATTGGACAGCAGACCTACTGCAAGGTGGTAGTTGTCCCGGGCAAGATCCCCCATTTTAATGACCACGGTGCGGGCGCGCTCCAAAGCCACCGCGGGGGTGGATAAGAAGCGGGGGTCTAGGACGGTAGCCACCGGGTCAGTCCCCGAATCAGGAATAGTCAGTTCCACCAGACGCACCAACAGACGGTTGAAGGGAAGAAGCAGAAGCGTGCAGGAGATGTTGAACAGGGAGTGGAGGTTGGCAATAGAGCCATAGTCCATGGTGGCATTCCAGAAGGGGAGAGAGATAAGGGCATTCAGCCCGTACAGAACAGTCAGGAAAAACACCGTGCCGATGACATTGAAGTACAGATGAACGGCGGCAGTCCGCTTGGCATTTTTGGTGGCCCCCATACTGGAGAGAATAGCGGTGATACAGGTGCCTATGTTTTGCCCCATGATAATGGGCATGGCGGTGGAGAAGGAGACCACTCCAGAGGCGGACAGGGCTTGAAGAATGGCCACAGAGGCGGTAGAACTCTGAATTAAAGCGGTAATCGCTGCGCCCACAGCAATGCCAAGAATGGGGTTTGAGAACCGAATAAACAACTGTTGGAAGGATTCCAGCTGCGTCAAAGGAGCCAGCGCTTGCTCCATGGATTTGATGCCGATAAACAGCAGCCCCAGACCCACCAGGATCTGTCCCACTGTCTTTTTATGGCCTTTATTAAAAAAGGAGAAGAGGAGAATGCCGACAAAAGCTACCATGGGCCCCAGCATTTCCGGTTTAAGCAGAGACAGGAAAAGATTTTCGTCTGACAGCCCGCCTAGACGGAGGATCTGTGCAGTAATAGTAGTACCAATATTGGCCCCCATGATGACGCCCACCGCCTGCCGCAGCTGCAGGATACCCGCGTTGACAAAGCCGATACACATGACGGTAGTAGCAGCAGAGGAGTGAACCATGCCGGCTACCACCGCTCCCAGTAGCACTCCTTTTAGAATGTTGTCTGTCAGCCGCTCCAACATTGATGCCAGCTTCCCGCTGGTGAGCTTCTCTAATCCAGAGGTCATAGTGGACATTCCGAACAAAAAGGTTGCCAGCGCACCCAGCAGGGTGATGACATCTCGGATAGTCAAAACAAGTTCCTCCTCTGTAGGGGCAACGCCCCTAACCTTAACACAATCTTAATCTTTTTTAATTATTATATAATGAAAAAAGTCCCGGGAAAAGTCCTATCCTGTTTTTTTGTAAAAATTTCCCGAATTTTCATCTTGCGGAGGCTGGGATGGGTGATATTCACATGGGCAACAGCATCTGCGGCGGATGGGAGGATGTTTTATGCTAACAGTCGACCCAATAAGGGTCGTCCCCAGGTTATTGGGACGCGACTTTATGCCATTTCCCGGGAAAAGGTTTTTTAAAAACAAAGCTTTTTAAGCTGGACTTGGGTGACTGTATTCTTTTCTCGCAAACCGGGAAAAGCATTGACAAAATACGTCCCGTCCGATATACTTGACAGCGTCATGTGATATGAGTTTTCTACAGAGTATCCATGCAAATATTTCTTCTGACCACCCATTCGGGTTAAGGCCATACGGACAGCCGGGTCAACTGCCGAAGGCAACTGAAATGTTGCCATTATTGATTGAGTTAAAAGCTCAATTTTATAAGTTGGTTCTTTGCACTGAGGCCAAAGGGCTCTGTGGAACCATGCATCAACTTGTAAAACGGTCAATAAAGAGTAGTAAAAGTAAGTATTTGCTATATAGACTCTGTATAAAGCCGCGGATGGTACTGGGCCTGTCTGAAGTTGGACAGGACATGACGGGGAGGGGATTTCCTGTCCCCAACCGGCAGACGTGTTTCCGCATGGCAAACGGACAGTTTTACAGGCAGCGTGCATGGGATGTACGCTGCCTGTTTTCTTTTGCTCGGCCGATTGAAAAGCGGGCCAGAAGGAGTGGTTGAAATGGGAGACAAACTGAGACTGTATGGGTTTAATAACCTGACGAAAGCCCTCAGCTTTAACATTTATGATGTGTGCTACGCCAAGTCCGCCCGGGAGCAGCGGGACTACATCGCATATATTGACGAGCAATATAACTCTGAGCGATTGACCAGTATCCTAACGAACCTGACGGACATGATCGGGGCCCGGGTGCTGAACATTGCCAAACAGGACTATGAGCCCCAGGGCGCCTCAGTGGCTATCCTCATCGCGGAGAGCTCCATGGTGCCGGCGGGGAAAACCCAGCTGGCCCATCTGGACAAGAGCCATGTGACGGTGCACACCTACCCGGAGTACCATCCGGAAACCAGCCTGGCCACCTTCCGGGTAGATATTGACGTAGCCACCTGTGGAGAGATTACTCCTCTGTCCACCTTAGATTATCTCATCGGCTCTTTTGATTCCGACATCATCACCATGGACTATCGGGTACGGGGATTTACTCGGGACTTGAGTGGGAAGAAGCTGTTTATGGACCACAGCGTCACCTCCATCCAGGATTATATTAACCCGGATACCCTGCGCCGGTATGACGCGGTGGATATCAACGTCTATGGGGCTAACCTGTTTCACACCAAGATGATGGTCAAGGAGATTGACTTGCAGAATTACCTGTTTAAAACGGATGTGTATGAACTGCCGCCCAGGACTAGGCTGGAGATCATGAACAACCTGCGCCGGGAGATGATAGAGATCTTCAGCGGCCGCAACATCTACTGAGACGGAGGAGGAGCAGGGACATGGAGCATCTGGATCAGACCAGAGCCCCCATCTACGAGGCGCTGGAGAACTTCCGCAAAATGCGGGTGGTTCCCTTCGACGTACCTGGCCACAAGCGGGGACGAGGCAACCCGGAACTTCAGCGCCTGCTGGGCGAGGCCTGTGTGGGTATGGACGTGAATTCCATGAAGCCTCTGGACAACCTGTGTCACCCTGTCTCGGTGATTCGGGATGCAGAGGAACTGGCAGCCGACGCATTCGGTGCGGCCCACGCATTCCTCATGGTGGGGGGAACCACCAGTGCAGTGCAGAGCATGGTGCTTTCTGTGGTTAAGCAGGGAGAGAAGATTATCCTCCCGCGGAATGTCCACCGCAGCGTCATGGGAGCACTGGTATTGTGTGGAGCAATTCCTATTTATGTAAACCCGGAGTGTGATGAACGGCTGGGGATTCCTCTGGGCATGGAGCTGAAAGAGGTGGAACGGGTTGTCCGGGAAAATCCGGATGCCAAGGCTATCTTGGTGAACAACCCAACCTACTATGGGATCTGCTCCGATCTGCGTTCCATCGTGACCCTGGCCCACCGCAACGGGATGCTGTGCCTGGCTGATGAGGCCCACGGCACCCACTTTTATTTTCATGAGGATCTGCCTGCCTCTGCCATGGCGGCGGGGGCAGATATGGCAGCGGTGTCCATGCATAAATCGGGAGGAAGCCTCACCCAGAGCAGCCTTCTGCTCACCGGGCCGGGCGTACAACCGGGCCATGTGCGCCAGATCATTAATCTGACTCAGACGACCAGTGCCTCTTACCTACTGCTCAGCAGCTTGGACATTGCCCGGCGCAACCTGGCACTGCGTGGGCGGGAGGAATTTGAAAGGGTTATTGAGATGGCCCAGTATGCCCGCCAGGAGATTAACGCGGTGGGGGGCTACTATGCTTTCAGCCGGGAACTGGTCAACGGGGGCAGCGTGTACGATTTCGATGTGACCAAGCTGTCTGTCAATACACTGGACATTGGCCTTGCGGGCATCCAGGTATACGACCTGCTGCGGGATGAGTATGACATTCAGATTGAGTTTGGAGATTTGGGCAATATCCTGGCCTATTTGTCCATTGGGGATCGGCTGCGGGAGATTGAGCGGCTGGTATCCGCCTTAAGCGAGGTGCGCCGCCGGTTTGGCGGGAGCCGGTCGGGGCTGATGCACCAGGAGTATATCGACCCCCAGGTGGCTGTCTCTCCCCAGGATGCATTTTACGCCCCCAAGGAATCCCTCCCCATCCAGGAGACGGAGGGGAGGATTTGCAGCGAGTTTGTGATGTGCTATCCCCCGGGCATCCCTATTCTGGCCCCCGGGGAGCGCATTACCCGTCAGATCCTGGACTACGTCCGCTACGCCAAGGAGAAGGGCTGCTCTATGACCGGGCCGGAGGATCCGGATATCCTCCGCCTGAATGTGTTGAAAGGAGGAGGTTAACTTACGATGGATCTCTGGTTTTCCGAGGCGCACTCCCCAGATGTAAAACTATCTATCCGGGTGGATAAGCAGCTGTGCAGTGTTCAAAGCGAGTTTCAGCGCATTGATGTCTTTCACTCCCCGGAGTTTGGCCGCTTTCTCACGCTGGATGGCTATATGATGCTCACGGAGAAGGACGAGTTTATCTATCATGAGATGATCACCCATGTGCCCATGGCAGTACATCCCCATGTAAGGGACGTGCTGGTTATCGGCGCGGGGGACGGGGGCGTCATCCGGGAGCTGTGCCGGTATGGGGACGTGGAACACATCGACATGGTGGAAATTGATCCTCAGGTTGTGGCGGTGTGCCGGGAATACCTGCCCAAGACCGCCTGCCGTCTGGATGACCCCAGGGTGTCTATTCACTATGAGGATGGATTGAAGTTCATTCGAAGGAAGGTAGACTGTTACGATCTGATTATTGTGGATTCTACGGATCCCTTCGGCCCCGGCGAGGGGCTGTTTACCCGGGAATTTTACGGCAATTGCTCCAAGGCTCTGCGGGAGGACGGGATCATGGTCAACCAACATGAGAGCCCCTTTTATGACGAGGATGCGGCGGCCTGCCAGCGGGCACACAAGCGGATTGTGGAGTCCTTTCCCATTGCCAAGGTCTATCAGGCCCATATTCCCACCTACCCCTCGGGCCACTGGCTGTTCGGGTTTGCCAGTAAGAAATATCACCCTCTGCGGGATTTGGACGAGGCCCGGTGGAATGCCCGGAACCTGACCTGCTGGTACTACACCACCACCCTGCATAAAGGGGCGTTCTATATTCCGGCATATGTGGAGGAGCTGTTGAAACATGTTGAAGCCGCAGATTGACGTATATATGGGCTGTGACGCCTCTTGGGAGCGGGCCCGTACCGTCCTGTTTGGAGCCCCCTTTGACTCCACCACCTCCAATCGGCCCGGGGCCCGCTTTGGCCCGGCCGCTCTGCGGAGGGAATCCTATGGGCTGGAGCAGTATAGCCCTTATCAGGATCGGGACTTATCGGACTGTGCCGTGCTGGACAGTGGGGATCTGGAGCTGCCGCTGGGCAGCGCGGACTTGGCTTTACAGGTGATAAAAGAGCGGACAGAGGAGATACTCCAGGCGGGCAAGCGCCCTTTCCTGCTGGGGGGAGAACACCTGGTGACACTGGGAGCCTTTCGGGCAGTGTTTGAGCACTATCCCCAGGTGTGTGTGATTCACTTTGACGCCCACGCCGATTTGCGGCAGGAGTATTTGGGAGTGGAGCTGTCCCACGCCTGTGTGCTGCGCCGGTGCTGGGAACTGACCGGGGACGGACGTATTTTCCAGTTCGGGATCCGTTCTGGGGACCGGGAGGAGTGGAGGTGGGGAAAAAGCCATGTGTCCACCCACCCTTTTCGCCTGGATGGCGTGGAAGAACTAGTAGATTCAATGGCCGAAAGGCCAATTTACTTTACAGTTGATTTAGACGTGCTGGACCCGTCTGTTTTCCCGGGGACCGGGACTCCAGAGCCTGGAGGGGTATCCTTCCAGGAGCTGAGGCGGGCCGTGACGTTGGTATGCAGCCGGTGTAATGTGGTGGGGTGCGATGTCAACGAACTCTCGCCGCCCTATGATCCCAGCGGCGTATCCAATGCGGTGGCGGCCAAGATAGTGCGGGAGATGCTGCTGGCCTTGGACAGAAAGGAAACCGCATAAGAGAAGATAGGAGGAAGAAAGCAGTATGGCGAAAGTGTTAATTATTGGCTGCGGCGGCGTCGCTGGGGTGGCCATCCACAAGTGCTGCCAGAACAGCCAGGTCTTTGAGGAGATCTGCATTGCCAGCCGAACGGTGAGTAAGTGTGAGGACATGAAGGAAAAGCTGCAAGGAAAGACAAAGACCAAGATTACCACCGCCCAGGTAGACGCGGACAAGGTAGAAGAGGTAGTTGCCCTTATTAAAAAGGTGAGGCCGGATCTGGTGATGAATATCGCCTTGCCCTATCAGGATCTGACCATCATGGACGCCTGCCTGGAGTGTGGGGTCAACTATATGGACACAGCCAACTACGAGCCGGAGGACACCGATGATCCCCGGTGGCGGGCGATTTATGAGAAGCGATGCAGAGAAGAGGGGTTCTCTGCCTACTTTGATTACTCCTGGCAGTGGGCCTACAAGGAGAAATTTGAGAAGGCGGGGCTTACCGCGCTTCTGGGTTCAGGGTTCGATCCGGGTGTCACCCAGGCCTACTGCGCCTATGCCCAGAAGCACCTGTTTGACCAGATTGATACCATTGATATTCTGGATTGCAACGGGGGCGACCACGGGTACCCCTTTGCTACCAACTTCAATCCAGAGATCAATCTGCGTGAGGTATCTGCCCCCGGCTCCTACTGGGAGAACGGCCACTGGGTGGAGGTGCCCCCCATGTCCATTAAGCGGACGTACAATTTTGCTCAGGTTGGCCACAAGGACATGTACTTGCTTCATCATGAAGAAATTGAATCTTTGGCCAAAAATATCCCGGGCGTGAGACGAATTCGATTCTTTATGACCTTTGGACAGAGCTATCTCACACATATGAAATGTTTGGAGAATGTAGGCATGCTGTCCACTGTACCTGTAAACTACGAGGGGCATCAGATTGTCCCCATCCAGTTTTTGAAGGCGCTCCTGCCTGATCCGGCATCCCTGGGCCCCCGCACCGTGGGCAAAACCAACATCGGCTGCATCTTCACCGGAAAAAAGGATGGCAAAGAAAAAACGGCCTATCTCTACAATGTCTGCGACCACCAGGAGTGCTACCGGGAAGTAGGTTCTCAAGCCATCAGCTACACCACTGGGGTACCGGCTATGGTTGGAGCCATGATGCTGGTAACCGGTAAGTGGAACAAGCCTGGGGTGTTTACAGTGGAGGAATTTGATCCCGACCCCTACATGGAGGCGCTGAACCAGTGGGGGCTGCCCTGGAAGATTGAGGACAATCCGGTGTTGGTGGAGTGAGAATGAAGGAGCTGAACACCCCTTGCTTTGTAGTGGACGAGGTGAGGCTGGTCCACAACCTGGAGATATTGCAGCAGATACAGCGGGAGGCCGGGTGTAAAATCCTCCTGGCCCAGAAAGCGTTCTCCATGTTTTATGCCTACCCCCTGATTTCACAGTATTTGGCAGGCACTGCTGCCAGCGGCCTGTACGAGGCCCGCCTGGGACGGGAGCACTTCCCTGGTGAGGTACACGTCTATTCCCCCGCCTACCGCGAGGAGGAGTTCACTCAGCTGCTGGGCTATGGGGATCATTTTGTGTTCAATTCCCCACGGCAACTGGAGAAATATGCCCGGCGGGCCCGTGAGGCAGGCAAAGAGGTGGGCCTGCGGATAAACCCGGAATGTTCCACCCAGGAGGGACACGCCATCTATGACCCCTGCGCCCCCGGTTCCCGTCTGGGTACCACCCTGGCCAACTTCCGGCCGGAGCAACTTCCGCTGCTGGACGGGCTGCATCTTCACACGCTGTGCGAACAAAATGCGGACGCCCTGGAGACCACCCTGGAAGCTTTTGAAGCAGGCTTTGGGTCCTGGCTAGAGGGGCTGAAATGGCTGAATTTGGGCGGCGGGCACCACATTACCCGGCCGGACTATGACCAGGAGCGACTGGTTACTCTGGTGCGCCGGCTGCGGGAGCGATATGGGGTGGAGGTCTACCTGGAGCCGGGAGAGGCGGTGGTACTCAACGCCGGCTTTTTGTATACCCGGGTGTTGGAGATTGTTCACAACGAGATAGACATTGCCATTTTGGATGCCTCCGCCGCCTGCCATATGCCTGATGTGCTGGAAATGCCCTACCGGCCGCCTGTGCAGGGTGGAGGTGAGCCGGGAGAGAGGATGTATACCTACCGCCTTGGGGGGCCCACTTGCCTGGCAGGGGACGTGATAGGGGACTACTCCTTTGACACCCCCCTGAGGGAGGGGGATACCCTGGTGTTTGAGGACATGGCCCTTTATACTATGGTTAAGACCAACACCTTCAACGGAATGCCCCTGCCCCGGATTATCTGGCGGGACAGGCAGGGGAGGGAGAAGTTGGTCCGCCAATTCGGATACCTGGATTTCAAGAGCCGTCTATCCTAGGCTGGAAAAAGAAGGCCGCTTTTCGTGGTTTACGGAAGGCGGCTTTCTACGTACAGACTGGGAGGGCTATGTCCGTATTCCTATAGATAATGCCCGCTGAAGGACAGAGATTAGGGCAGTGGGTACGCTGCTGTGCATTGTGTCTTAAAAACAAAAATATGAATATAAACCTCATCATAAAATGCAAAAAAAGACTGGATTTTCCCAGGAAAAATGGAGGAATTAGGCTTTAGATGTATAAAATTGTGAGCCGTCTTGCAAATTAAAAAGAGGAATGTTATAATAAGGACGTTCGCGATACCGGCTGCACCAGAAAATTTTTACATAGAGGGGGCATGCAATATGGTGCAGAGTAACACCCTCATCCGCCCAGAGACGCCTGCCGATTACCAGGCGGTGGAGCGGCTCACGCGGGAGGCCTTTTGGAATGTGTACCGCCCGGGCTGTCTGGCCCACTATATTGTGCATTCCTTCCGACATCAGCCAGACTTTGTACCAGAGCTGGATTTGGTGCTGGAAAAAGCGGGGAAATTAATTGGACATGTTATGTATGTACGGGCGCGGATTCAAACAGATGATGGATGGGAGATACCAGTTATGACCTTCGGTCCCCTCAGCATCCACCCAGACTGTCAGCGGCAAGGATTGGGGAAGCTTCTGCTGGACTACTCCATGTCACGAGCCAGGGCGCTGGGAGTGGGAGCGCTGTGCATCAAGGGGGACCCTGCTTTTTACGGCGAGTCTGGATTTGCGGCAGCCGGCGACAAAGGGCTCCGCTATGATGGAGAACCGGAGGGGCAAGAACCCCCTTATTTTCTCGTCAAAGAGCTGCAAAAAGGATTTTTAGATGGTGTTACGGGGACATACCATATGCCAAAGGGATACCAGGTGGACGAGCGGGAGGCAGAGGAGTTTGATAAGATCTTTTGCCCAAAGACAAATTGAGACAACCCTGACAATTATTTAGACAGGGTGCATATTTACATAAGCATAAGTTAAAAAAACGGCCCGTGGCAGATTCGCCGCGGGCCGCTTTTTTGTAGGCATAAAGACTTTATACTGATTTTTTAAAATAAAACTCCCAACCCAAAGCTGCTGTTTATTTAGATCATTTAGGGGAAACTTTAGGGGTTTAAGGAAAGAAGCAGGCCTTGTGATCCCACGACAACAGAGCCGTCTTTGAGGGAAATAAAAGGGGAAAATTCCATGGACATCTCCTGATAGGTCAGACAGACAGTGGCATCCTCAAATATGTCACTGACATTGCATTGGAGAATGAATGGACTGCAGTCCGGATCCTGAAAGACCAGGACAGGTTGGGAGGTATCCAAATCGTTTCGATACAAAGACAAGGCCATACCGGAATATCTGGGGATGACCAGATAAAAATCACCGGCGGAGATATAGTGGATTGGTATCTGGTCGCTATCCAGATACCGTACTGCATAGTCATCCAGATATTCCATCTCCTGATAGCCCAAATAGGCCACGGCGTAGTACTGATCCTCTGAAAAAGGGATGTCCGGGTAGAGGCCAATTTCCGAATCAGAAGATGTTGTTCCTTTGTGCGCAGAACAGCCGGTCAGAAACAAGAGGCTGGCAAGAAGCACAGACGCCAATGGCGAGAACTTTTTCATCTGGTTACCTCCTTATAGGTCTGGTCTGTCCCCTGGGGGCACAGATGCGGAAAGTGTGCCGGCTCTGGGCGGGTGGAATTCGGGGGTGTCACAGCCTTAGCCCCCGGAAGCGGTTGAAACAGGCGAAAATTTCCTGCCGCCGGGGCCGGGCCAGGAAGGGGATACCGGAGCGGGTTTCGCAAAGACCGTCCAGACCCTGCGCCTCGATGAGGCGCTCTAGCTCATCCACTACTTGGCATAAAGTCATCTTCCCGTCCAGAAGGTGCTTTTGAGCCAAGACCATACAGTACCCCAGAGCGGCGGACTGCTCTGCGTCGCAGAGCTGTTCCACATACCGCAGGTCGATGGTTTCCCGGTTAATGGCCACGCCGTCCCGGCCCAGTGTCTTAAGTTTCACCCGATCGCCCTGTTGAAATTCAGAAGACGACCTGGGGCGGCGGTCAAAATCAGGGGTACGAGCCTGTTTGGGCGGTTCTATGCTCACGGGAAAGTTCCGGGCCTCACTTTTTGCCGGAGCGGTGATATCCCTGGGAATATACCGGTCCATTTGGATAATGTGGTCCGCTACATGGAAATAGGCTCCGGAACTGCCGGCTACCAGTACGGTAGAGATCCCAAAGCGGTCATACAGCTCCCGTATCCGGTCAATAAAGGAGGTAATAGGCTCCATGTCCCGGTGAATGACCCGCTGCATCAACTCGTCCCGCACCATAAAGTTAGTGGCACTGGTGTCCTCATCAATTAGCAGTAAGGAAGCCCCTGCCTCCATGCTCTCCACTACATTGGCTGCCTGAGAGGTGCTGCCGCTGGCATCCTCCGTAGTAAAATGGGTGGTGTCCTTGCCGTTGGGCAGATCGTTAATAAACAGGGAGATGTCTGTGCGGCGGATGCTGCGGCCGTCTTCCGCCCGGATCTTCACTGCACTTCCATCGGTGATTACATATTCCCGGCCGTCTCCGGCGATGTGGTTATATATGCCCAATTCCAGGGCTTTGAGCAGGGTGGATTTGCCGTGGTAGCCCCCTCCTACAATCAGGGTAATTCCCTTTGGAATTCCCATCCCGGTGATAGTTCCTCTGTGGGGCAGTTCCAAGGTCACAGAGAGTGTGTGGGGAGAGCGGAAGGGAACTGCCTCCCCCATAGGCAGAGAAGAGACACCCGAGGCTCGGGGCAGGATACTCCCATCGGCCACAAAAGCACATAACCCAAGCTTGGAAAGCGACTGACGGATATACTGCTGATCCTCCGCCAGATTGGCCACTTCCTGCAGCTTCTCTCCATCCAAATTGCGATAGAGAAGAGACCGTTCCACACACTGGGGCAGCAGCTGAAAGAGAATCTTTTCCAGCTCCCGGGCGTTAATAGTCCGCCCATTGGCGGGGAAGCCAACTTCCAGGCGCAGCACAAGATTTCCACTTTCAGGATCCAAGCAGCAGGCAGTACGCTCCAGCACCTGCTGCCCGCAGCGGCTGACTGAGATGAGTCCGCTGTGCCCTGAGCCTTTTGCCTGAAAAGAGGCCTGTCCCGCATAGCGGCCAAAGTATCGGGTGAGAGTGTCCTGGAGAGCAATGCGCTGGCAGGGGGACTGATAAAGGGCCCGGGGGAACCCTGCGATTTTCCCGCTGATGTGGACGCTCAGTTTGGAAGGGGCTGCAAAGGGGTCTCCTTGGACGTGGTCAATAGACAGCACGTATTGGGGGAATTGCCAGACGCCCCTGGTGTCTTTATAGGCCGGATAGCCCCTGCGGTCGATCCGGTCCAGGAGGTTTTTCAAGTCTGTGGATGTCTGCATACGGCAATGGTTCCTTTCCTGTTTGTTATCTTATCCCATAGCTTTGAGCAAGTAGTTCCAGTTCATCTGGGCTGGCACGCCGGATCTGCTCCTCATCCAGGAGCATGGCACCCAGACCGGAAAAGGCACCGGCATAGACATTCTCCAATAGCTTGCGCCTGAGCTGCTCTGTCTGTTGTGTAGAATCCATATTGCTGCCCTCCCAGGATGAAATAAAAGAAAGTATCGCTCCAATCAATATTTTGACAATAGTCCATTTTTCCTGTCTTGTCAAAAGCATTTTGAAATTTTAATCTGAAAAAGTCTCGGAAATAAAATAGGCTTACATAAAAATTTAAAAAAGATGACAAAAATAGCCCTTGTGTTTCACTACTGAGTATGGTAGGATAAGTACAATTTTAAAAAAATGGTTTTATTTGAGAGGAGGGGGAGAAATGCCCAAGGTGGCCTATTCGGAAGAGGAGCGGGAGCGGATTCGAGAGACACTGCTGGCTACAGGGCTGGCACTGATGGCAAAACAGGGAATGCAGCATACCACGGTGGAACAGGTCTACCGCGCTGTGGGCATTTCCCGCACCTTTTTTTACAGCTTTTTCCCCACAAAAGAGGATCTGGTCGTGGAGATTCTGTACCAGCAGCAGCCCAAGCTGTTGGCCTACGCCAGAAAGTTGATGGCTGACCCGGCGCTCAGCTGGCGGGAGGGGGTCAGGCAGTTTCTGTTTTCCTGCTGCTATGGGGAACAAAACGGAATTGCTGTTTTGACAGTTCAGGATCAGCAGCGGTTATTCCGCCGTTTATCCAAGGAGAGCTACCAGCAATTTCGAGACAGGCAGGCTTACTTATTTGGCCAGCTTTTGTCGTGCTTTGGAATCAGGGCGGATCGGGACAGAATCCAGCTGTTTACAAACCTCAGTTTGACCGCTATGATTATCCGCCGCGCTATTCCAAGTGCTCTGCCGCTGTTTGTCCCGGAAGCGGCAGACGAAACAGTGGCGTTCCAGATCAACGCCATTGTGGATGGCCTGGAGCGGATGCGGGAGTGACCTAGGCGCCAGAGTGATGGAAATTTTTCGTTTATTCGCCTGAATCATAGGGATTACCGAAAATTCAGGCGAATTGCTTCCCCTAAAATAAATACAAAAAATTAAAAAGCTCTTTATTTGGAGTGAACCGGAGGATGGTCGGCAAAGGAGCCGGCACTGGTTTGCAAATAAAATCAACACAGTTCAGGAGGAATTTAAACATGGGATTTTTTGGAAAACTATTTAAAGGGCCTGAGATTGATATGGAGAAGAGCAGTATAAACGCAAAAAAAATGAGGGCCTTGTTCGATGGGGTGGTGGAGAAGGGAGGGGAATACCGCCTGATATCCGGCTATACAGAGGATGTGTCCCGGTTTAACTACGGATTTGTCCACGGGAGCAAGACAAAAATTGGGAATTTAATTGTGGGGTGGAACGAGGCGCAGGAGACGATCGTGGTTGTCCCCACGGTTCCTGACCTTTCCAGCTGTGGGGAACCCGTCTGGTATCGCCGCGACCAGATTTTGAAGGCATACCGCAACAAATACCCCACTGATGCTTTCGTCATTTATCCTGACAAGAGAAGCTATATTGCCATCAACGCCTATGACTGGTTGGAGGATGAGAAACTATATATTTATGTATCCCAGGAGGAAGAGTTGGCAGCTTTCACCGAGTTTTTTATGAAGCGTTTTGCCAAAAAGTAATCGTTTCTTGATGTGCTGGAGCTATGGCAGCAGTCTGCCGCAAACCCCTTAGAAGCGGCGGACAAATAGGCCCATTGGGGCGTTGTTGTCGAGGGAGGCTATGGCTTAATCCCTCCATGAGAATAGAGGCTTCTCTTCTCATTCAGCGGGGGTCATATATATGACCCTCGCTTTTTTACACTTTGAAACCCGGGGACATACTGGGAGGACTGTTGAATGCTGCTTTGGGGATAAGGACTGCGCAGTTGTCAGTCGGATGTAGGTGTGGTATGATGAATCCATCAAATTACGGGAGGTGCCCCCATGCCTCTTTACATTGTGAGAAACGACATTACCACTATGAAAGTGGATGCCATTGTCAATGCCGCCAACGAAAGCCTGTTGGGCGGCGGCGGTGTGGATGGAGCCATCCATAGGGCCGCAGGGCCAAAGCTGTTGGAGGAGTGCCGCACACTGGGTGGGTGCAGGACGGGACAGGCTAAACTCACCCGAGGCTACCGCTTGCCTGCCAAGTACGTGATCCACACGGTAGGCCCCGTTTGGAGGGGAGGCAGCCACGGCGAACAGGAATTGCTGACGGGGGCCTACCGTTCTTCCCTAAAGTTGGCTCTGGCCCATGGCTGTGAGACCGTGGCCTTCCCGCTGATCTCCTCAGGCGTATATGGCTACCCAAAGGACCAGGCGCTGAAGGTGGCGGTGGATGCCATTGGAGATTTCCTGCTCAAGTATGATATGACTGTCTACCTGGTGATCTTCCATCGGGCCGCCTACACCATTGGGAGTAAGTTCTTTGCTGATATTGCCGCCTATATTGATGACAACTATGTGCCTGAGTGTACGGATGTCCAGAAGGAACAAAACCGATATGCTGCAGCCTTTGAGACGGCAGCCACAGAACCTGTGGAGTGGGAGTTGCGGGCGCCTGCTCCCTGCGCGGCAGTCCCGGACAGCTTGGAAGAGTCCCTGGGCCAGTTGGACGAGAGCTTTTCTCAAATGCTCCTGCGAAAGATCGACGAGGCCGGCATTACCCATGCCCAGTGCTACAAAAAGGCGAATATTGACCGCAAGCTTTTCTCTGAAATTCGTTCCAACGTGCACTACAAGCCCTCCAAGCCTACCGCTGTGGCCTTTGCAGTGGCCCTGGAGCTGTCCCTGGAAGAGGCCGGTGAACTGCTGGAGAAGGCAGGTTTTACCTTCTCCCACACCAGCAAGTTTGACATCATTGTGGAGTATTTCATTGCACACGGAAACTACAATATTTTTGAAATCAACGAGGCCCTGTTTGCCTTTGACCAGAGCCTGTTGGGTGGATAGGGGCGGGAAGAGGGGAGACCCTTGTCTCCATCCTCCTCTTGGAGGACAAGGTGGAAATACTGCATGACCGGGAGAGAAAAGATTCCTCCCTTCTACGGCATCCACCTGCGAAGAACCAGCCCAAGTTTTATCCCGCCCCTTCGTGGGGAATGGTAATTTTCTCTACCTGAATTTTACCGCCCCCAACCTGTGCCATCATCATGGTGATCTCCTGATGAAACCTCCGGGGGCCGCAGGAGCCGGGATTGAGCCAGAGGAGGCCGTTTTTTTCTTCCTGCACATACTTGTGGGAGTGGCCGAATACCACCGCGTCTATATCGGTGAGATCCGCTGGAACTTCTTTCCTGTTGTGAACCAAATAAAAAGTGACGCCACCTAGAGAGATGGTACAGTGGTGGGGAATGGACTGCGCCCAGTCCTTATCGTTATTGCCACGGACAATGTAAAGGGGGGCATACTGCCGCAGTTCCTCTACGATTGCCTGGCGGTTGATGTCCCCACCGTGGAGGATGGCGTCGGCGGTTTTCAGGTATTCCGTCACCTCTTTCCGTAGTAGACCGTGGGTATCAGAGAGGATGGCAAGCTTCATCTGTATGCCCCCCTGTTATAGGTTTCTTTGAGGTTTTGGTAAAAGCGGCGGGCATTGTCCAGATCCTGTCCATCCGGATGCCCTTTGGCAATGCCGCCCACCAACTTGAAGGGGCCAAATGTATCGTAGCCTTTGCAGCCAAATTCATCCAGGACTGGGCACCCCCGCTCCCTGGCAATTTGCCCGATAACCTTTGTGTAGCTGGGGCGAAGCACTCCGTAAGTAAAGACGAAAAACACCGCCTTTCCCTCGGGCAGATGCTGCCGGGCAAACTGGAGAACACTCTCCTGAAAAGTTCCGTAGTAAATGCCGGAGGCAAAGCCAGTGCAGTCATAATCCTCCAGCCGGACGGCCTGGCGCCGGGTCACGTCTATAAGATCCACCTGGCTGTCCTGGGCCATGGCCTGCAGTACTTTTAAGGTGTTTCCGTGGTGGCGGGAGTAGTAACAGATAGCAGTTTTCATAAGCAATTTCTCCTCAATCCGCGTCTTCCTCCAGGGCCTCCACCAAAAAGCTCACGGGGCGGAAGCCGTCGTTGCAGGAGAGCATGGCGGACTTAGGGTTTTTCATCCAGCCGCCATAAAAATTCTCTCCACCGTGGCTCAGGGCCAGGACAAAGGGGGAGAGGGTGTCCCAGGCGCTCTGACAAAAACCCTCCGGCCTGGTCCAGCCGTTGGCAATGAAGGCCTGCCCCAACTCCATGTGGCAGGCGTGGGAGATAGGGTTCTCATATTGGCTTATCAGATCCTTGTATTGGGCGATGCGCATGACGGTGATTTTACATTTTTTCATATGATAATGCCCTCACAGTGGTCGATCTCATGCTGGATGATCTGGGCCGTAAATCCGGTGAAAGTTTTCCGCCGCTCCTGGAATGCTTCGTTCTGCCAACGCACTTTGATGGACGTCCACCGCTTAGATGGGCGGATGCCGGAGAGAGAAAGGCAGCCCTCCTCTGCGTGATAGGGCCCGGACTTTTTTAATATCTCTGGGTTAAACATGACCATGTAGCTGCCCTGGTTGTCAAAGGCAATAATGCGCTTGTTGATTCCAATCATGTTGGCTGCCAGCCCGACACACCCCTCTTTATGATGCTCCAGAGTTTCCAGCAGATCGGCGGCAATCCAGCTGTCATCTGGTGTGGCGGGTTCCGCTTTCTGAGCCAGAAAAGCCTGGTCTTTACAAATATCTCGGATCATAGTTGGTTCTCCTCATGTTGTTGAATTACTGCCGCAATGACCTGCGCCGCAATGCGGGAGCCCAATTCATTGGGGTGGATGCCATCGGGGGCATAGAGGCTTTTAGTTGGAGATAAGAGGTAAAACTGCATCCCCACAGGGGCAAGAAGGGCGTGATAGGTCTGAGCAGCTTGTCGATATGCCTCAGACAGGTGGTGGGCCATCTCATCATAGGCCCAGCCCTTAGCGGCAAGCTTGCCGCTGCCCTCCTGATAAGCCCAGGTGGCATAGAGGATGGGGACAGCTCCCCTTGTTCGGATTTGCCTGCAAAGCTGCCCCACACTGGAGAAGAAACGTTGGGGGGCGGTGATGGGGCCGTGGCTCATCTCCTGGAGTACCACATAGTCCCAGTGTTCATCCCGCAGTGCCGCCTGAGTCCGGGCGCCCAGTTTAGTGTCTGGATTCAGTTGTTCTCGCAGCCGTGCCCCACCCCGGGTGTGGGAAACCACCTCACCGCCAGTTAGCGCAGAAAGGGTCTGGGGCATATAGTTGGCAGCGGTAAGGCTGTTGCCTAGCATTAAAATCCGCATCACTCCGTCCCCTTTGGCCTGTCCCAGCCAAACACCCTGTGGAGCGTGGACGGTGTGGCCGCAGGAAAGTTTTTTTGTATCTGCCCATAGATCAGCTGCCGGGACTGCTCAGGCTCCATGGAGTAAGCGGAGGAGATGTGCCCGTAGCCCCATAAGGTCTCCGGCAGGGCATAGACAGAGATAGGCCACCCGTAGGGCTGGCCTTTTTGGTTGCGGCGCTGGCGGAATCCCCGAATTAGCAGATACCCCCCCATTTGCAGATCGGTGAGCGTGCCGTCAAAATTCCTCTCCCCCTCCTTGCCAAATCCCGCCAGGTGCTTGAGGTCAAAGGAGTACAGCTCATCCTTAACGGAAAACTGATCCATAATACGCTTCTGGCGCAGGTTAGCCAGCCCCGAGTCCCAGCGGCTGTCAAAGTCATAGCCGTCTCGGCGCCAGTTGGCAAAGTGGGGAAACCAGGTCTTGGAAATAAAGCCGGCCTTTCTGCCGAAAAATTTGCCATAGGCCACCTGGCCGCTGCCAGCAATAAACTGCCGCCATGCCCAGGGATCCTGCTCCGGGTTGCCGCTCCACCAGGAGAGACTGCAGGTGTGTTCCTCCACAGAAAAGCCGTCAATCCCGTTTCGGAAGAGAGGGAGAAATCCCACCTTGTCCACAAAATGGCTCAACTCCTGCCAACTGGAAATGCGGCAGGGGTCATCCCAGTGAAGCCCCCGTAGAACCCACTGGCCGTTTTCAATGGCCATGGCAGACACCTCATCCTTCCCATTATTACAGCCATTATAGCATGGCAGTGGGAAAAATACTATGGGAACCGAATCCCATATAGGGGAAATCAGCTACAGATGAAACCAGCCGTCTGTCAGTTTGACCTGACAGGCGGCTTTGTTTTTTAAAAGACGGCAGGAATTGTTTGTCCCAGGCCGTAATTTTTCCTTTGATAGTGAGGTAATGGCAGATTGGCGTGGACAGGGTTCTGAACCACCTCCGCTGCCGACATTCAGACTTGATAAGATGGAAAATACACAGGCATGCCCTGCCACTCAATTGCAGATTTTGCGCAAAAGAAAGCAAATTTTTTGCAGTCGGCTCACAATTGCAAAATTATTACTAGACTAAAAATGTCGCCCAAGCAAAACAGTTAAAGGATATTACAAAGGAAGAAATCTGGGCGGCCACAGTGGTTGTGGCGAGGGGGGATCTATCCTCTACTCCTATTTGGAAAGTAAATATCCCTGGACCGGGCTGGGTTACACCTATGACTGTCCCCGGCACGGAAAATGTTGTGAATGCGTGACCCACCATTGAGATCACAATGAAGGTATCCCGGCTGTCTTTTTTCCGGGAAAGCGCAGGCTACATATGACCGCGGCATTGAAGCTTTAGCTGGAGATCGCGGAATTATTAAATAGGGAAGAAGTTTTATTTTATGAACAAGGACAAATTGACCCTGCCAAAGCAGCGAAAGGAAGTGTTGCTGGACGGGGCAGGAATTGATACTCTCTCCCAGCTGCTGGCCGGCGCGCTGGAGCAGGGGGGTGTAAATCGGAAAGATATCATCCGTCTGCGGCTGGCGGTAGAAGAAATTCTGGGGCTATGGCAATCTAAAGGTGAGAAGGAAACAGTTTGTACCTTCCGGTGTGGGACCCGACTTGGGCGGATGTATCTTGAGATAACGGCCCCCGGCAGACGCATTACCCCAGATGAGGTAGCCACCGACATGGCCGGCCAGATGCTGTGCTCCAATCTGTTGGCACAGGCAGGACTTTCTCCGGTCTACTCCTATCAGGATGGAATCAACCGCCTGGCTCTCTATCCCTCCAATCCACAAAAGCTCAGCCCTCTGCTCCAACTGCTGTTGGCCATCCTGAGCGCGGTGGTGGTAGGGACAGTACTCTTTTCTCTGCCCGCCTGTGTAGGAGAAGTGGCGACCGGTGTGGTAAATCCCCTGTTTAGCGCACTGATGGGTATTTTACAGACTGTGGCAAGCCCCATGATTTTCCTCAGCGTGTGCTGGGGGATTATTAACATTGGAGATATACATATACTGGGCCGGATTGGCAAGCTGGTGTTGCTGCGCTTTCTTGGGGCCATTTTTCTGCTGACGACAGTGACGGCGGCCTGTTTTGTGTGGATGTTCCAGCCGGAAAACGGGGCGGCATCTATGGGCCAAAACGCTGTTGCTCAAATTTACAGCATGATTTTAGGAATTATTCCCACCAATGTTATTACCCCATTCCTGGAGGGCAACTCCTTGCAGATTATTTTCATGGCAATCTGTGTAGGGCTTGTGCTGCTGGTGTTGGGAGAAAAATCCTCCGTCCTGCGCGCTCTGTTGGAGCAGGCAAATTCGGCCGTGCAGTTTATGATGGAGATCATGAGCCGTTACATCGCACTCTTTGTCTTTATAAGCTTGCTTTCCCTCATGCTCTCCGACGCTCTGAGCAATTTGGGGGGTGTGTTAAAGGGACTGCTGCTGGGTATGGCTGCCTGTGCAGCATGGCCCCTGCTCTATGCTCTATGGGCCTCTGTGCGCTTGAAGGTGTCCTTTCCCATGGTGCTGCGCAAACTGCTGCCCACCTACCTGATCGCATTATCCACTGCCTCATCTTCGGCCGCTCTGTCCAGCAACTTGGAGACTTGTGAGCGTCGGCTGGGCATTTCCGGGCGCATCGTTCATTTCGCCGTCCCTTTGGGACAGGTGATGTTCAAGACCGGCGCTGCAGTAGGCTTTCTTATGCTGGCGCTGGGGTTAGCGGAATTTTACGGGGTAGCCATGCCCCTTTCCTGGGTAATCACCGGCGTGCTGACTGCGGGCCTGCTGGCAATCGCGGCCCCTCCGGTGCCTGGTGGAAGTTTAACCTGCTACACGGTGCTGCTGACCCAGCTGGGCATTCCGGATGGGGCCATCGGCCTGGCTGTGGCAGGTAATGTACTGCTAGATTTTTTTATGACCTCTTGCGGCATTTCCTGCCTGCAGTCGGAGTTGATGCTCTCGGCCAACAAACTGGGAATGCTGAATAGGGAGCAGTTGGAACAGGAGTGAAAGGAATGAAAAAGCTCCGCAACCAAAACATACTTCCGGTCCTTTTGGCGGTTCTTCTGGTTATGCTGCTGGCCAGTTGTACTGCCAAGTCCGAAGAAAACACGCCAATTACCAACATCCGGCAGCTGGACGGTCAGACAATCGGGGTTATGACTGGTTCCACCTTTGATCAGCATACCGACGCCTATATCAACGACGCTCAGAAGGTATATTACGCCTCCTATGCCGATATGGCCCTGGCGGTGGAACAAGGAAAGATTGCCGCCTTTCTCATGGATGAGCCCATGGCCCGGGTATTGTGCGCGGAGACCCCGGGGGTCACCTATTTGCAGGACTACCTGACTCAGGACGGCTACGCCTTCGCCTTTCCGAAGACGGAAGAGGGGGCTGTGCTCCGAGACCAGATGAACGAGTTTTTGGCCCGGATCCAGGATGACGGTACTCTGGAGGAAATCGAGGACATCTGGTTCGGAACCGATGAGAGTGTCCAAGTGGTGGATGACTGGACTCAGCTGCCTGCCACCAACGGAACCTTGGAATTTGCCGCAAAGGCCAGCAGCGCCCCTTTTGCCTATGTGAAGGACGGCGAGACAGTGGGGTACGACGTGGATATCATGGTTCGCTTCTGCAAGAGCTATGGCTACGGCCTTAACCTCCACAATGTGGAGCTGACCTCCTTCATTGCCGGCATTGAGGCGGGAAAGTATGACCTGGGCGCTGCTGGCTTCACTGTCACCGAGGAGCGGGCGGAGCGGGTATATTTCTCCGAGCCGGACTACCAGGGTGGAATCGTGGCAGTGGTGGCAACTGCGGGAAGAGAGGAGGCACGATTTGAGACCCTCTCCGATTTCTCTGGTACTTCTGTGGGGACAGTCAGCGGCTCCGTCCACGATGATATCGTGGACGCTCTTGTGGAAGATGTAACCATAAAGTATTACGACGAACTGCCCTCCCAGCTGATGGCATTGCAAAACGGAATCCTGGACGCTGTGGTATTAGATCTGCCTCTGGCGCAGCTGGCGGTGGCTCGTCAGCCGGAGCTGGCCATCTTCCCCGAAATCCTGGCACCGGACAGCTACGGCTTGGGCCTTCCTAAGGGCAGCCCTCTGACGGAACAGATTAGCGCCCTCATTGAGGGCTATGCCGCAGATGGTACTCTGGACGCTCTGGCGGACAAGTGGCTGGGAAGTGATGAGAGTGTCAAAACCATTGATATAGGACCTTACGACGCCCCCAACGGAACCTTACGCTATATCCATGACCCGTCCGTGGAACCCATGAGTTACGCCGGCGAGGGCGGCAGCTCCCTGGGCTATGAGGTGGAGCTGGTGTCCATGATTGCCAAAGAGCTGGGCATGAAGCTGGAGGTTACCCAGGCCAACTTCAATGCGCTGATACCCAGCCTGGTCAGCGGTCGGGCAGACATCATTTCCGGATCAATCAGCATTACGGAGGAGCGGAAAGAGAGCATCGACTTTACACCGGCTCATTATATCGGCGGCGTAGTACTGCTGGTGCGAAGTGCGGATTTGGGACTTCAGACGGCGGAAGAGGACGTGGGCTTCCTGGCTGGTTTAAGGGAGAGCTTCCAAAAGACTTTTGTGGAGGAAAACCGCTGGCAGATGATTCTCTCCGGCCTGGGTGTGACGGTAATGGTTTCTCTTTGTGCCGCACTCATCGGCTCTGTGCTGGGCTTCGGATTGTGTCTGGTGCGACGCAGCCGCCGCAGAGCGGCCGCCCTTCTGGCCGCAGCCTTCATCCGGCTTATTCAGGGGATACCTACCCTGGTGCTGCTGATGGTACTCTATTACATCGTATTTGCCAGTACCCGCCTGAGCGGCGTGGTCATTTCCATCCTGGCCTTCTCCATCAACTTTGGCGCCTATGTATCTGAGATGATCCGAACCGGCATTGACGCTGTGGACAAAGGGCAGTGGGAGGCGGCCGCCGCTCTGGGCTTCGGCCGGCTGAAAACTTTTACCAAGGTTATCGCCCCCCAGGCCGCCCGGCACATTCTGCCGGTTTACAAGGGAGAACTTATCTCCATGGTCAAGATGACCTCGGTGGTGGGTTACATCGCCGTGGAGGACCTGACAAAGGCCACCGACCTGATCCGCAGCCGAACCTTTGAAGCTTTCTTCCCTCTGATTGTGACAGCTGTGCTCTACTTCCTGCTGGCCTGGATTCTCACGTTCCTGCTGGGACGGGTGGAGCTGCGGATCGATCCCAAACGGCGGTCCAGAAGGGGAAAAAACCTGGAGGGCGCCGTGCCCAAAGCTGTCAAACCTGCTCCCGCGCTCCAGAGGGCGGAGGGAACGGTAATCTCTGTTGCGCATCTGAAGAAGTCCTATCCCAATGTGACGCCGCTGAAGGATGTGAATACGGAAATCTGCCAGGGGGACGTCATCTCTATCATCGGCCCTTCTGGTACGGGGAAGAGCACTCTGCTTCGATGTCTCAACCGATTGGAAGAGCCTACACAG
>CALWYD010000117.1 GCA_944385675.1 uncultured Oscillospiraceae bacterium | reverse complement strand
CTTACCCGCATTAACCTCATGAAGGCCTACAAGCAGGACGCTGCCACCCCCATTCTTCACAACAAGAAGGTGGCCGTAGTAGGCGGCGGCAACGTGGCCATGGACGCTGCCCGGTGTGCAAAGCGGCTGGGTGCCGATGTGCATATTGTTTACCGCCGCTCTGAGGCAGAGCTGCCTGCCCGTGCGGAGGAGGTACATCACGCCAAGGAGGAGGGGATTGTCTTTGATCTCCTCACCAACCCCATCTCCATCGAAGGGGACGAGAAGAACCATGTCCAGTCTATCACCTGTGTAAAGATGGAACTGGGCGAGCCGGACGCCTCCGGCCGCCGCCGCCCTGTGGTCATTGAGGGCAGCGAGTTTAAGATGGAGGTAGATGCGGTGATCATGGCTCTGGGTACCCAGCCCAACCCCATGAGCTATGACGGGACTCCCGGCCTGGAGAAGACCCGCAAGGGCTGCGTTGCCGCGGATGAAAAAGGCTGCACCTCCTGCCCGGCTATCTTTGCCGGCGGTGATGCTGCCACCGGCGCCGCCACGGTCATTCTGGCCATGGGCGCAGGCAAGCACGCCGCTAAGTCCATTGATGAGTATATTAAAAGCAAGGGCTAATACCCCATGAAAAAGGAACTGGGATTCCGGGCATTTACCCGGAATCCCAGTTTTTTCGCCCTACAGCAGGAAAAGTCCTGTTTCATGGACACAGCCTATGGTATGATTGGATAAAAGGAGGGACGTACTGTGCGCTATATCAGCCGCTTTTCGCTGCCCAGGGAAGTACAGGAACTCCAGTTCTTGTCCGGAAATAAGGAAGTCAAACGAACCTGCTATACCAGCCGCTATCCTTTCGGTATTTTCCTGGGGCGGGAGGTTCCCACTCTGGAGCTGGAACCTATCACTATCCTGTGCGGCGGGAACGGCAGCGGGAAAACCACGCTCCTCAACCTGATGGGGGAAAAACTGGGCCTGCCCCGGGGGGCAGTCTTTAACCGCAGTTCCTTTTTTGGGGATTACTTGGAGATGTGCCGGATGGAGACCCTGCCCACCTGGACGGAGAAAGTGAAAGAGCGCAGCCGGGTCATTACCAGTGACGATGTGTTTGATTACCTGCTGGATCTGCGGTGCATAAATGAGGGCATCTCCCAAAAACGCAGCCAGCTTTTGGATGAGTACACCGATACCAGGTACGCCAGCTTTCAGCTGCGTTCGCTGGAGGATGTGGACCGTCTGCGCCAAGTGGTGGATGCAAAGCGGAAGACCGGTTCCCAGTATGTCAACCAACGGCTGATGCGGGACATTCCTGGAAAATCCAACGGAGAGAGTGCCTTTTTGTACTTTACCCGGGAAATCCGGGAGGAAGGGCTGTATCTGTTGGATGAACCGGAGAACAGCCTGGCCCCCAAGCTTCAGGAGGAGCTAATGGACTTTTTGGAGCAGTCCGCCCGTTTTTACAGCTGCCAGTTTATTATCTCCACCCACTCGCCATTTCTGCTCTCCCTGCGGGGAGCGCGAATTTATGACCTGGATGCCAGGCCAGTGGAGTCCTGTCCCTGGACGCAGCTGGATCATGTGCGGGCCTATTACCGCCTGTTTCGGCTCCATGAGAAAGAATTTGAGCAGGAATAAAACAAGCAGGCCCAAAGGCCTGCTTGTTTTCATAGCTACAGCTGAAAATCCTCATCCTTCAGGTTCGTGCCCACCAGGGCGGCAGGACGGGGAGGAACCCGTTTTAAGGGGTCGTAGCGGAACGCACGGCAGTGGGAGTCGGCAGACATGACCCCCTTTTTGGAACAGGCTACCTGTCCCTCCTCCAGAGGGCGCCCGTGGGTGCAGTAGGCGCAGCGAGGGTCAATTTTCTTTTGAAACAGATTCATGGTGCGGTCACTCCCATCCTTGGTGAACAATCACAGCCCCATTATAACCTATGTCCCCCATATTTTCCACTGCTTTTTTTCACCACATAGACGGCCAG
Source organism: uncultured Oscillospiraceae bacterium (assembly GCA_944385675.1). Taxonomy (GTDB): domain Bacteria; phylum Bacillota; class Clostridia; order Oscillospirales; family Oscillospiraceae; genus Lawsonibacter. Next base: position 15,722 of record CALWYD010000117.1, on the reverse strand, counting down.
AGCCAAAAAAGCCAGCCATACAGCCCAGACCGCGGCAGCAGAGATTGTAAGGGCCGTGTGGAAGTCCAGATGGGCAATGGCTTCTGTCTGCTGGGCCAAGTATACAGATGCGGGACAGTCCAGCGGAAACAGCCGCAGAAGCAAGGCGATGATTGCGGCGGAGAGAAGCCCATGGAGGGCTTTTCCCACCACATAGGTGCGCAGGGACAGGCCGCTGTCCCCCAGAAAAGCCAGAACCTGGCAATGGACAGACACTCCTGCCCAGCCCAGCATGAAAGCGGCCATGGAGATGCGCCCGGTCAGGGCTCCGCTGGTGAGGGAAGAGACCCCGGTGGACAGCTCCAGAAGGCCGGCCAGAAGGCGCTCCGCCCATGCCTGAGACATACCCAGAGGGCCCAGGAGGGCTGATAAAACGGTGGCCGTGCCTGTCAGCCAGCCCGAAACAGTTAAAATCCGTATGATGACAGTGAACAGAAGAATGAAGGCACAGATATTTAAGGTGGACTGGAGGGCCCCTGACACAGAACGGGTGAATGCAGCAGGGAAGCGGGCAGTTTGAAACTGCACTGCCTCCCCGTATCCCCGGCCGGGCCGTTGACTCGGTTTATAAAATCGGAATATCAGACCCACCAGCAGGGAGGCTGCAATATGGCCCAGGTAGAGCAGAAGTCCTGCCCGACCGCTGCCAAAGATCCCCGTGCCCACCACTCCAAGAATAAAGGCCGGTCCGCAGTTGTTGCAGAAGGCAAGAAGCCGCTCTGCCTCCGTCTTGGAGCACTGTCCGCTTTGATATAAGCTGATGGCGGTGCGGGCCCCCACCGGGTATCCGCCCACAATACCCAGAGCCAGGGCGGTAGCGCAGGAGCCGTTTACCCGGAACAGAGGGGCCATAAGCGGCTGCAGCAGCCGACCCAGGTACCGGGACATACCAAGTTCCACCACCAGGGAGGAAAGAACAAAAAAGGGAAACAGAGACGGGATAATTACATTGCCGCACAGGGCCAGACCAGCCCGGGCCGCCTCAATCACCTGGTCAGGCCGACGGACCAAGGCGGCCGCAGCCATGAGAAGACCGATTCCCAACAAAATATCCCGATACCGCTGTCTGCTCAACAGCCGTCCCAACGCCATCACCCCCGTAAGGGAGCATATGGACGGGGAGAAAAAATCTTGCCTGTCCATTGAAAATTTTTCTGCCCACACCAGGGGAAATGAGGTAAAAAAAGAAAAGGCAGCCCCCTGATAAAGCGGAAAGCCTTGCCTTGTGTTTTAACCCATCCTCTGGTACAATGCGTAGGACAGAAAAAGGGGGCTGGGGTCAATGGAGGAACTGCGTGTGGTGGATACCCGGGAGGGACCCATCTCCTATTACCTGGTAAAAAAACCGGTGAAGAATTTAAATCTGCGGATAGATGTTCGAGGGCGTGTGGCGCTGTCTATCCCGCTGCGCTGTTCCAAAGAGCTGGGAGATGAGCTGGTGCGGAAACAGTGCGCATGGATTTCTGCCGCTTTGGCCCGGCAGAAGCAACCCCATCCGCCTATGCCGCCTCTTCCTTCTTTGGAGGAATGTCGGGCTCTGTTTCAAGAGACCCTGGAACGGATTTACCCTCTGGTAGAGGGGTTGGGGGTGGCAATGCCTGCTCTGAAACTGCGGAAGATGCGCAGTCAGTGGGGAAACTGCCACTGGCGGCGGGGATATATCACCTTAAACACCGCCCTGGCCCGATGCCCTGGGGAGCTGCGGGACTATGTGGCCCTCCATGAGCTGGTTCACTTTCTCTACCATGACCATGGCCCCGGCTTCTATGCCTGCATGGATTGCTTGATGCCCGACTGGAAAACCCGGCGCAGGGCGCTGCGTAAGTATGGAGAAGCCCTGATTTAAGTGAGGAAATGTAACGGCCGCCTGAAAAACAGACGGCCGTCGCATTCATATATTTATTGATAATCAATAAAAATATATTGACAAACAGTTTAGCACAGTGCTAGAATAGCGGCACGGAAGGGAGGGGCTCTGATGGAAAAGACAGGCATTGAGCGGTTGGCACAGGTGTTGCGGTGGTTGGTGCTGGTGGTGTTGATATGCAATCTGTTGGCCATGCCGCTGGTTCCGGGACTGGCTGCCCTGTTGGCGGACGGAGGGCCGGAGATGGTGAAACGGGCGCTGGCCGCTGCGTTGAAGATTCCGGGCTACGAGGGAACGGGTTTTGTCTCCCTATTCTCATTTTTCCTGGCCTGTCTATGGGCAGTCTGGGTGGAGGCGGGGGCCGGAAATATGGTTCCTGCGCTGCTTACGTTGTTTTTCTGGCTGTGCGGTGTCTGTACCGCTGTCATTCTCTGGCAGGCCAAGAAGGTACTGAACACCATTTTGGAGGGCAGCCCCTTCCAAATGAAAAATGCCCGGGCGCTGAGGCGGGCTGCCGTTTGTTGTTGGACCATTTCCGGGGCGGCACTGGTGCGTCTTGTGTGGTGGCTGTGGCAGGATGGAACTGCTGCTCCTCTGTTTACCTATAATGCTCTGTTTGTTCCGGGCTTCTTTATGGCAGGTCTCCTGTTTCTGGTTATGTCTGCTCTCTTTTACCAGGCTGCGGAATTGCAGGAAGATCAGAACCTGACCATTTAGGGGGGCGGGATATGAAGATCGTGGTCAATCTGGATGTGATGATGGCAAGACGAAAGATGTCCCTGGGGGAGCTCTCCCAAAGGGTAGATATCACCATGGCCAACCTCTCCATTCTAAAAAATAACAAAGCACGGGCCATCCGCTTTTCTACCCTGGAAGCTATTTGCTCCGCTTTGGATTGCCAGCCAGGGGATATCCTGGAGTCTGTACCGGATGGGAGGAAGCCATGAGGCATCTGAGACTGTGGACAGGGGCATTGGTATTGGTCGGAGTCCTCCTCTGCGGGGCGATTTGGTGTCTGTTTTCGGGAGAAAGCATGGAAGAGCACCTTGAGGAGCGGCTGGGGATTGTACTGCCGAAGGGGTCAGAGATTGCCTGCGTAGATACCCACGGCGGTTTCCATGGTGACGGAGTGCTTTTGGCCGTAGTGACGCTGCCTGGACAGGAGGAGATGGACAGTCTGCTGGAAGGGATAGAAGGCCGGTGGAAGGTGCCCCCGACAGATGGGGAGATGATGGAGCAGTTTCAGCAGATTTGGACGCAGTATGCCGGAGGGCTGGGATCCATGCCAGAGAAGGATGCAGGACCTTGGTTTTACCGGGATCGTTTCTTTGAGCAGTACGGGGAGCGGAGTTCGGTGTTTCAAAATTGCACCTTCGCCATACTGGACAAGGACACGGGGCAGCTATACGTACTGGAGGTAGACTGTTGAAGAGAACACTGGAGAGCGGCCGCCTTTTTCTGCTCCGAGGAGAGAGCATTAAAACAGGAAAGAACGAGATAAATCTCTGAGGAGGAGCAGAAGTGGAGAGAAACATGGGGAAAAAGGCGCTGTGCCTGCTGTTTTTTGTTGTTTGGATGTGGGCAATGCTGTCAGGCTGCGCAGTGGTGCGGTATTTGATATTCAGGGATTGGAACGGGGATGCTGACCTGGTAGTCGTCAACCAAAACCAGGCTGTGATAGGCACGGTGGCCCTGTACCAGGGGGACGAGAGCCGGGTACTGGCCGATGGCAGAGGCCTTGCCCTGTTGGAGCGTGGAGAGAGCTACGGGATGCTCCTTAATGAGGGCGAAGAGGATTGCACGGTGTCTCTGCTGGATATGGGCGGTGAGGAACTGGGACGCGCCAAGGTCCATTATACTGGGGAACGTCTGTATCTGACCCTGTGGGAAGACGGCTCTATCACGGTGTCCCAGGAAGGAGACTGAGCCCACAAAGGCTGTACTCTCTGTGAGGAATAGACGTCATTGGGTTCAAAAGAGAAACAGCAGCCTTGAACCCAATGACAAAGCACACAAGTTTCACCTCTCTCTCACATACAAATAGGGGAGAGGTGATTTTTCATGGACAAAAAGCCGCGCCGGGCGGGATTATTGGAGAAGACGGCGGAGTGGTTTGACCTGCCTGCTGACGCCCTGGCGGGTCTGCCCCGGCTGGAGCTGGTAGGGGACAGGGAGCTGCGCATGGAGAACCACAAAGGGATTTTGGCCTATGGCGCAGAGGAGATCCATGTCAGTGCCGGGTCTTTCCTTGTCAAGATCAGCGGCCAGGGATTGGAGCTGCGGGCCATGACCGGGTTGGAACTGCTCATCACGGGAAAGATTGAGAATATCCAGCTGGCGTAGGAGGGGCAAGATGAAACGGCTGATGAACTATCTCCAAGGGATGGTACGCCTGACAGCTTCCGGGCCCTTTCCCGAGCGATTGATCAATCTCTGCGCCCAAAGCAGGTTGGACTTCTGGGCAGTAGAGTGGCTGGATGAACACAGCGTTCGCCTAACTACGCGGCGGCGGGCCATGGGCCGGCTGCAACAGCTGGCGGAGAAAGTGGGCTGTACGATACAAGTGGAAAAAAGCCGGGGATTGCCTGATTTTCTCTGCCGCTTCCGTACCCGGTACGCCTTTTTGATTGGGCTAGCCCTGACCCTGTGCGCGGTAGCTTTTTTGTCCCGCTTTGTCCTGGTGGTGGAAGTGACAGGCAATGAGCAGGTACCTACAGCGGTTATATTGAGCCAGCTGCGCCAGCTGGGTGTTCGTCCGGGGGTATATGGCCCATCTCTGGATCGGCAACAGATTGCTCAGGAAGCCCTTTTAAAGCTGGATGGACTGTCTTGGATGGGCATCAATCTCCACGGCACCCGCCTGGAGGTCATTGTACGGGAAGCTGTGCCGGAACCGGAGCGGGTGGATGAGACCGGCTACTATGATATTGTAGCCCGGACAGGCGGCATGATCCTTCATGTGGAGGCGGAACAGGGAGATGCAGCGGTGAAAGAGGGGGATACGGTGGCGGAAGGAGAGGTTCTGATCTCCGGCCTTGTCACCATGGAGCCGCCTCTCTACAGCGAACTGCCCACCCGATACTATCAGACCCACGCCCGGGGACGGGTGTGGGCCCGCACTTGGCGAACCCTTACTGCTGTCATTCCCCTTACCGCCCAGGTGAAGCAATACACTGGAGCACAAGAGACCGTGTGGTCTGTAAACTTTATGGGAAAGCGGTTTGAAATTTTCGGAAACAGTAGCATTTCCTGGCCATTGTATGATAAAATAACCACAGTGCGTCAGGGGGCGCTTCCTGATGGGACGGTTCTGCCTGTCTCCTTGGTAAGGGAGACCTGCCGGGAATATGAGATGGCGGCTGTGGAGATAGATACACAGGCGGCCCAGACCCTCTTAGAGGAACAGCTGCTTTCCCAACTGGAGAAGTTGGTTGGGGAACAGGGCGTGGTGCGTTCCACCAGGACGCAGGCCTGGGTAGAGGACGGGATGCTGAAGGTGGCACTGCACAGCGAGTGTGAGGAGGAGATAGGACTGGAACTCCCGAGCCAAGTACCCATGCCTGAAGACGGAACATCGGAAGGGTGAGATACCCCGGTCAGAATAGGAGAGACTAAATACGAATGACAGAACAAACCATTAGTTTGGAGCGGCTTGAGGAGACTATCAACGTTTTCGGCTCCTTTGACGAAAATATTCGGATGATTGAGCATGAGATGGGTGTCACGGTGATCAGTCGTGACTCCATGCTCAAGGTGACAGGAGAGGATCCGGAACAGGTGATGTACGCCGTTCGGGCCATTGAGAACCTAATGACGCTCTCGTCCAAGGGAGAGGCAATCAATGAGCAGAGTGTGCGCTATATTATCCAGCTGGTTCGGGAGGGAAAGGATGGGGAGATACACCATCTGGCGGGGGATGTGCTGTGTGTGACCGCCAAGGGGAAGCCCATCAAAGCCAAAACAATCGGCCAGAAGAAGTATGTGGAGGCAATCCGAGACAATATTGTTACCTTGGGCATTGGTCCGGCGGGTACAGGCAAGACCTATTTGGCGGTGGCTGCGGCCGTGGCCGCCTTCCGGGCTAAAGAGGTCAACCGTATTATTCTCACTCGGCCGGCAGTGGAAGCGGGGGAACGGCTTGGCTTTCTTCCGGGCGATCTCCAGTCCAAGGTGGATCCTTACCTGCGCCCCTTGTATGATGCCCTATTTGAAATGCTGGGGCCGGAGACTTACCAGAAATACCTGGAGCGGGGCAACATTGAGGTGGCCCCGCTGGCCTATATGCGGGGACGCACATTGGATGACTCCTTTATTATTCTGGATGAGGCTCAAAATACCTCCCGGGAGCAGATGAAGATGTTTCTCACTCGTTTGGGCTTTGGGTCAAAAATTGTCATTACCGGCGACATTACCCAGATTGATCTGCCCGCCGACAAGGTATCCGGCTTGCGGGAGGCAATGCGGGTTTTAAAAGGAGTGGAGGGCATTGCCATCCTGCGCCTGAGCGAGGCCGACGTGGTACGCCATGCCATGGTGCAAAAAATCATCCGGGCCTACGAGGAGGACGAGCAGCGGCGCAATCCCAAGAAAGAGAATCGGAAATGATCCTCTTTTGGGCGCTGGATACAGGTGGAAGGTGGATGAAACGGCCACCTATCACTGCACACCTGGGCAAAAAGTGAGCTGTGAATGCTGCTGCAATTTCCCGGCCCGGGCCCGGCAATTGCCGGAGAAAATGATGCCCTCTGCTGGACGAGCCCACAGATGGACTCCGATAGAGGTAACAAAGGAGACAATCCCATGGTACAAGATGGAAAACGTTTTATTGCGTATATCTGTCCCCGCTGCCGCCAGTCTGTGATCGTGGAGCGCAGTGTATTTTCCATTGCTGCCTCCCCGGTACACATCAAATGCCCCTGCGGGAAATCGGAGCTGCGGGCAGAGATGCTGGGAGACCGGGTGGAGCTGGAGGTGCCCTGTTTATTCTGCGGACATGCCCACCGGGTCAGTTGCTCCTCTAAGGCATTTCTCTACCAGAAGGCACTGGCTTTTTCCTGTACTGCCTCTGGCCTCGACTGCTGTTATGTGGGGGAGGAGGGGCCGGTCTACGCCGCCACCGCCCGACTGGAGCAGGCGGTGGACAAGCTGGAGGAGGAGTCCGCCCGCCAGGGAGCCTTCCTGGATGAGTTGGTGATGCAGGAGGTGCTCTCTGAGATTAAGGATATCGCGAAACGGGACGGCATCTCTTGTACTTGTGGCAGTCGACAGTGGACATTTCAGGTCAATTACAGCTCAGTGGATCTGATCTGCAAGCAGTGCGGGGCCCAGATGCGGATCCCTGCGGCCACGGCGGACGATATCGACGATATCTGCTGTAAAACCAATCTGGTGATTCGAGGGAAGCAGGAAAAATGAGTTTATATTATGAACATACCATTCGGCTGTCCGGAATGGATGCAGATGGACATGGGATATGCAAGGCCTCAGCTCTGCTCAACCACTTGCAAGTCACCGCGGCACTGGCGGCCGAGGACGGCGGCTTCAGTCGAGAGCAGTTGGTGGAACGGTATGGCGCTTTTTGGATGCTGGCCCGGTCCTGGTTCCGCCTGGACAGACCCCTGCGGTGGGAGGACGAGATAACCATCCGAACCTGGCATCGGGGTGGGAAAGGGGCACTAATGTATCGCGACTACGACATTTACGTAGGCGGTCAACGGGTGGGTGAATCGGTATCCGGCTGGGTACTGGCCAGCCTGGAGGGACATAAAATAATGCGCCTGTCTGCTATAAAAGAGCTGGCGGGGACAGATGGAGGAGTGTTGTGTAAGAATAAGACCCTTACCAAACTGCGAAGCCCCAAAGCATTACAGGAGGTGGAGCGGCGCCCCATGCGGTACAGCGACACCGATATCAATGGCCATGTGAACAACACACGCTATGCAGATTTTGCCTGTGATGCCCTGGATATGGAAACTTTGGAACAGGGCCGCTTTCTCTCTACCATGCAGATCGGGTATTTGGCCGAGTGTCGGCCCGGGGATATGTTAAGTATTCAAACCGGGGAGCAGGCGGACGGATACTATGTCTGCGGCTTGGACAGGGAGGGCAAATCCCGCTTTGAAGCGGAGCTGTTTTTTGGCGAAAGCCTTCCTTGACAAGGGAAAGACCGGGGGGTAAAATAGTTGCAATATTTACATTAGACATAAGCCTCGGCGCAGACCGGGGAGGAAAAGGAGAGTTGTAGTGTATGGTCAATCAGGACATTGCCCAGAAGTTTGTAAAACAGGGCCTTACCTTTGACGATGTGCTGCTGATTCCCGCGGCCAGCGATGTACGCCCTGCCGAAGTGGATCTGCGTACCCGTCTGACCCGTAAGGTTCACCTGAATATTCCCTTGATCAGCGCTGCCATGGATACGGTAACTGAATATCGTATGGCCATTGCCATTGCTCGGGAGGGCGGCATTGGTGTCATCCATAAGAATATGTCTATCAGTCAGCAGGCTGAACAGGTGGACATGGTCAAGCGCAGTGAAAACGGCGTGATTACCAACCCCTTCTGGCTGGCCCCCGGCCACACCTTGGCCGAGGCGGACGAACTGATGGCTAAATACCGCATCTCCGGCGTACCTATTTGTGATAACGGCAAGCTCATCGGAATTATCACCAACCGGGATATGAAGTTTGAAACCGACATGAGCCAGCTCATTGACAACGTGATGACCAAGGAGAATCTGGTCACCGCTCAGGAGGGCATCACCTTGGAAGAGGCCAAGGAGATTCTCCGCAAGCATAAAATTGAAAAGCTGCCTCTGGTGGACAAAGATTTCCGGCTCAAGGGTCTGATTACCATCAAGGATATTGAAAAGGCGGAGGTCTACCCCAACTCCGCCCGTGATGAGAAGGGCCGTTTGCTGGTAGGTGCCGCTATCGGCGCTACCTCCGATGTGTTGGATCGGGTGGCTGCCCTTACTGAGGCCGGCGCCGATGTGCTGGTTCTGGACAGCGCCCACGGCCATGAGCACCACGTGCTGGAGGCTGTGAAGCGGGTGAAAGCCCTCTATCCAAACGTACAGCTGATTGCCGGCAATGTGGCTACCGCAGAAGGTACCAAGGCGCTGATTGAGGCGGGCGCCGACTGCGTGAAGATTGGTATTGGCCCTGGCTCCATCTGTACGACCCGCGTGGTGGCCGGCATTGGCGTGCCTCAGATTACTGCTGTGTACGATGCCGCGTGCGTGGCTGCTCAGTATGACATCCCTATTATTGCAGATGGCGGAGTGAAGTTCTCCGGTGACATTACTAAGGCGATTGCCGCCGGGGCAAGCGTGGTTATGCTGGGTTCCCTGCTGGCCGGCTGTGAGGAGTCTCCCGGCGATACTGAGGTCTTCCAGGGTCGTCAGTTCAAAGTGTACCGCGGCATGGGCTCCCTGGCCGCTATGAACAAGGGATCCAAGGACCGCTATTTCCAGGAGTCCAACAAGAAGTTGGTGCCCGAGGGCGTGGAGGGCCGGGTTCCCTACAAGGGACTTGCCAGCGAAACCATCTATCAGCTCATGGGCGGTCTGCGTTCCGGTATGGGCTACACCGGCTGCCGCAACATCGAGGATCTGCAGTCTAAAGCACAGTTTATGCAGATTACTGCTGCCGGCCTGCGGGAGTCTCACCCCCATGATATCTATATCACCAAGGAAGCACCCAACTATACGGTGAATCCCACCTAAGTTGTACCAGTTCTAGAAGGGCTGTGCCCCAATGGGCGCGGCCCTCTTTTATATTTTTGGGATGGGGAAAGGAGGAGCCGGCATGCAGCGTTATGCCAAATGGGAACAGGGAAAGGTTGTGGTGGAGCCAGATCGCCTGCAACAGGCCTTGGAACGACTGAGAGCCTTTGAGGATATGGCCTGCGGGCTGGAGGAGGAGCAAAAAAAGATTTCCCTCCGTCTGGAAGAGCTGCGGGGACAGGGCAAGGAAAAGACTGTCCAGTTCCGGGAGCTGTTGGGACAGAAGCTGATGAACAACAATATGATCATGCTTCTGCAGCGATATAAGTTGATATAAAACTGGACGACTCAGCATGAAAAAAGAGGGGACTCGTCGTAAGGCGAATCCCCTTTGTTTTTACGGGAAGATGGGATATTTAGCAGGGGGAGGTCTCCTCTGGGAACAAACGAACGCGCACCCCTCCGGGAATGTTTTCCACGCTACATTTCAGATGGTGAAGAGAAAAGATGCGCTGGGCAATGGCTAGCCCCATACCGCTTCCCAAGCGGTCTCTCGCCTTGTCTCCCCGGTAAAAGGGCTCAAAAAGCCGGGGCAGGTCCGCTTCTGGGATGGGGGATGCATCATTTTCCACGATGAGAACTGGCCCTGCAGAAAGGCTAATCCGCACAGAACCACCAGGAGCACAATACCGGGCGGCATTGGACAACAGGTTTCCAATCCCGCGCTCCAAAAGTGTGTGGTCTCCCAAGCAGGTTATACCCTGTGCCAGTTCCACTTTTAGAGACAGGCCGCTGAAAAGGGGAGCCATCTCATGGAGAAGTGTGTCCAACAGTCTGGAGAGGTCGACCTGCTCTCTTGGGGGTAACTGCTCCATTCCATCCAGCCTGGTCTGCTCCAGCAATTCCAGGACTAAAGTATTCATCCGATCAATCTCTCTCTCCAGACCGGCCAAATATTCATCCCTGTTCCCGATTCCCTGTTCCAGCCCTTCCGTGTATCCCCGCATAAGGGCAAGAGGGGTTTTCAGTTCGTGGGAGGCGGCGGAAGCAAACTCCTGTCGCCTTCGCTCCAGTGTCCGCTCGTCATCCCAGCGTCGCTGCAGTTCCTCTGACATTTTTTTCAGGCTGCGGTTTAGTTCCCCGATCTCATCTCTGCGCCTGTTGTCCCCAGTGACTGCGGTAAAGTCCAGGTTGGCCACCCGCTGAAAATCCGTCTGAGTTCTACGCAGGGGTACCACTACGATACGGTGGATGAGCCAAGCAAAGGCCAGGCCCAGAACCGGCGCCAGCAGAAACAGCAGAAGAAGGACATCAAATTGCTCTTCCAAAGCAGTCTTCAACGGTGTGGATATCATGACAACCGATACCCAGACCATTTCCTGGTCAATGGCCTCTTCCCAAGCGTCTCCTTCCAATTCTTCAAAGGCATTGCTTTCCAGGGAGACGAAGGTGGTATCCATGGTATAATAGGTAAAATAGTTGTTGTGAACCTCCTTGTTAAAATTCATAGCATAGTTCCGGGCATCCAACAGCCGCTCCCACTCTCTCAAAGTACCCGCACAGGATGGGAAAAGCTGATAAGTTGTGCGGCCTCCCCCTGTCAGTGTGATCGTATCTGTCCCGACCTCCGAACCGCAGGAGTACGTTTTCTCTCCCAGTGTGAGGGTGTCAACCAGGAAAAGTAGGCCGTCCCTTTGTCCCGTTGCGGTAATTTGGGGAAGTTCCTGGTTGTCAGAACCAATTTGACCGGAGATTTCATACAGCTGTTGGGCAGAGAAATGTTCCAAGGACAGAAAGGTTCCCACAGCCGGATATGCCTGTGGTGACTGAACCCGGATCCCAATAAGGCTTCGGGCAGAGAGAGGGCGGACACTGGAGGGGTCATTTGCATCCTGATATTGAAAGGTCAAATTATATTGGATGTACCGGGTGTCCTGAAGGGTATTTATCCTGGGGAAGAGGAAATCAAACTGAATTTCACATCCGTGTTCCAACCACCAGTTGCCCTGTTCCACATCATGAACACTATACGCCATCATGTAGCTGTCGTATCGATACTCCTGGGCTTTGCTCTGAGCGGTACTTCGCGCTCCCTCTATAATTTCATTTGCCGTGCTGACCACCAGTACCGTCCCCACGGCAAGCCACATGACCAGCATCATGGCGATGGAACAAAGGGTCAGCTTAAAGGACAAGGAATGCGATAAAGGTAGCTTCCTACTCATAATACTCCCTCCATTTATCCCAGGCGGTAGCCCGCTCCGTAAATTGCTCTAAGGTGCTGAGCCGCTGTTCCCAGCTTCTGCCGCAGGGATGCCACATGACGGTCTACCATCCTCTCATCCCCGTCAAAATCCACGCTCCATACCCGCTGAATCAGGACATCCCGGCTCACCGTCCGCCCCTGTTCCCGGAGCAAAATCTCCAGAATTTTCAGCTCTTTGGGCCTCAGGTGGACAGTCTGGCCATCCACAGTGACCTGCTCCAGGGCTGTGTCCAGCAGAATGCTGCCGTAGCCCAGCTGGTTGGCTCCCAGGCTTTCTCCCCGGCTGCGACGGAGAATAGCCTGGGCTTTTGCCACCAGTACAGGAAAGGAAAAGGGCTTGGTCAGGTAGTCATCGGCTCCGGCTCTGTAGCCCTCCAGAGTGTTTTCCTCCTGCACGAGGGCCGTGAGAAAAAGAATGGGTACAGAGCTGTCTTTGCGCACCCTGCGGCATACTTCAAGCCCTGTAAAGTAAGGCATCATTACATCCAAAATGATTAAGTCAAAGGAGTAATTTCCAACTGCTTCCAGGGCGGCAGCTCCGTCGTATACCGGAATAATCTCCAGGCCGGCGGCGTGAAAAAAGTCTAAGATGAGTGCAGACAGGTTTCTGTCATCCTCCGCCAATAAAATGCGTGCAGCCATCTTGCCTGCCTCCTTTCTGGGGATATCATAACAAAAGATTATCCAAAAATCATCCACGGCCCCCGGAAAAGGCGGTCTTTTTTTCAGATAGGAAATGTGGTAAAATTGCTCCATATATAAGTATATGGATTGACGGAGGAGGGGGCTGTGATGCTGAAGCTGATTTTGGGGCGAGCGGGGTCAGGAAAGACCACAGCGGTGCTCAGACGGCTTTGCCAGGCTGGACCACAGCGGCCTCAGGTCCTTATTGTACCTGAACAGCAGTCCCATGAAACGGAACGCGCTCTGTGTAGGGAAGGGGGCGACAGTGTTTCCCGCTATGCAGAGGTACTCTCTTTCAGCCGTTTGGCAAACCGGGTGTTCCAGGCCGCAGGTGGACTGGGTGAACCGGAGCTGGATGGAGGTGGTCGGCTGCTGCTGATGTATAGCGCCGTCAAGTCCCTGGCCGGAAAACTGACTGTCTATGCACGCCCCTCCCGTCGCCCGGCCTTCCTGCAGTCCCTTTTAGACACAGTGGATGAGTTAAAAAGCTGCTGCGTCCCGCCTGCCCTTCTGGTCACTGCAGGAACCGATGTAGGTGGGCCGGAGGGGGACAAGCTGAGGGATCTGGGGCTAATCTGTGGTGCTTATGACGCATTGGCTTCCCAGATTGCCCTGGATCCCCGGGATCGGCTGATCCGGGCGGCAGAAAAATTGACCTGCTGCCCGTGGGCAGAAGGGAAAGATATTTGGCTGGATGGCTTTACTGATTTTACCCCCCAGCAACGGAAAGTGTTGCGTTCCCTGTTGACACAGGGGAAAAATATGACTGTCGCTCTAACCTGTGACCAGTTGGAAGAAACAGGGGGAGAGGATATTTTCTCCTCAGCCCGCAAGACAGCCCACCAGCTAATACGTTTGGCCAGAGAAGAACGTATTCCCTACGAGATAGAGTACCTGGTGGGAGACTGGAAGGGAAAGGCAGAGCCTCTCCGGTTTATAGAGCAAAACCTGTTTTGGCAAACCCAGGGGGAGGGAAGTGCAGAAGGGGTGGTAGAATTGTTTCAGGCTGCCGGTCTGCGCTCAGAGGTGGAGTGGACTGCAGCCCGCATTCTGCGCCTGGTACGGGAGCAGGGACTGCGCTTTCGTGACATAGGGGTGGTGGCCAGAAACTATGGGACCTATCGGGATCTCGTGGAATCTGTTTTTTTTCAGTATGGGGTTCCGGTATTCTCCTCGGCAATGAGCGACATTTTAGAGAAGCCGGTACTGGCTCTGGTCACTGCAGCGCTGGAGACAGTGGTGGGAGACTATGCCTATGAGGATTTGTTTCGCTATTTAAAAACCGGTTTGACTGACCTGAAAGAAGAAGACCGGGATATTTTGGAAAATTATGTGCTGAAATGGGATATTCGGGGCGGGCGCTGGACGCAGGGTAAGCCTTGGTCCTGGCATCCAAAAGGCTACGGCTTCTCCTGGGAGAAGGATGACCGGACCTTGGTGGCGCGACTGGATCAGATCCGGCGGCAGGTAGTTGCCCCACTGGAGACACTTCGGAAAAATCAGGAGAAAACAGGAAGAGGGCAAGCGATAGCACTTTACACCTTTTTAGAGCAAATTGATCTGCCCCACTGCCTGGAGAAGCGAGTTGAACTGCTGCGGGATATAGGGCAGCCAGCGTTGTCAGATGAATACCGACAGCTGTGGGAAATTTTATGTGGGGCACTGGAGCAGTGCGCCGCCCTTCTGGGGGATGCCCCTATGGAACTTGAGGAGTTTGTCACTCTCTTTCGCCTAGTACTCTCCCAGTATGATGTGGGCACAATACCTGTTTCTCTGGACCGGGTGACAGCAGGTGAGACTGCCCGGCAGGCCGGACATAGGGTGAAGGCACTCTTCCTTTTGGGGGCAGACGATGGGAGTATTCCACAGGTGTCTGCCGCACCCGGTTTGCTCTCTGACGAGGATCGCTCCCTGTTAGCCTCTTATGGGCTTGAATTGAATCAGTCCCAACAGGAGCTTTTGTACCGAGAGATGACCACTGTTTACCTCACTTGTGCCCAGCCCAGCCAGATGCTGGTGGTGTCCTGGCCGGAACAGGGACCGGGAGGGGAGGAGTGTCGGCCCAGCTTCTTGGTTCAGCGGCTCAGGCGGCTGTTTCCTGGGCTTTCTGTGATTCGGGAGGAGGAACTGAATGACTCATTTCGTCTGCAGGCTCCGCTGCCCGCTCTGGAACAAGCGGGGCGTAACAGGGTGGCCCACAGAGTGCTGGAACAAATTCCTCAGTACGAGATGCAGATAGCACGGCTGGATCGGGCGGCAAATTTTCAGCGGGGCAGCTTGTCCCATCAGGCGGTTGAACGCCTATATGGGCGGAAAGTGCCCATGTCCGCCTCGAGAATGGATAAATACAAATCCTGTCATTTTTCCTACTTTATGCGATACGGACTTCGGGCGGAGCCCCGGAAGGCTGCGGGCTTTACAGCACCTGAATATGGAACTTTTGTTCACTATGTTCTGGAGCATGTTCTACAGGACGAGATGTTCTCCCAGACCTCCTTGGAGGGGATGGAACCTGAGGTGTCTCAGCCCCGGAGCAACAGGCTCCGCCAGCTGACCCAACAGGCAGTGGAGCAGTATGTAAAGGAGGAGTTGGGGGGACTGGAGGGTCAATCCGATCGCTTTTGCTACCTCTTCCGACGCCTGCTGCGGGCAGTACAGGCGGTGGTGGACAATGTGGCCCAGGAGCTGCTCCATTCCCAGTTTAAGCCCATTTCCTTTGAATTGGGATTTGGTCGCCAGGGGGATCTGCCGCCGGTGGAGCTTACCTATGATGGGGTAACGATCAGTGTGTCCGTGTTTGTGGATCGGGTGGACGGCTGGGTTCATGACGGCAGGTTGTACCTGCGGGTGATAGACTACAAGACGGGCCGAAAATCCTTTGACTTAACAGAGGTGTGGAACGGGCTGGGTCTTCAGATGCTGCTGTATCTGTTCACTCTGGAAAAGCGGGGGCAGGCCCTATATGGGCTGCCTGTGGAAGGGGCGGGTGTACTCTATCTGCCTGCCCGGGACGCGGTGGTGCAGGGGAGCCGCACCATGAGCCAGGAGACCTGGAGAACCCTGATGGACAAGGAGCTGCGCCGCAGTGGCCTGGTGTTGAATGACAACCAGGTGTTAAAGGCGAGGGAGGAGCCTGGGGCAGG
>CALWYD010000116.1 GCA_944385675.1 uncultured Oscillospiraceae bacterium | reverse complement strand
GAGATCCAGCTGAAGGCCGACATCGACGCCATCCTCCGCTCCGGCGCCGCGGGGGAGGGGGCGGAGGCCGCCATGGCCGCGCTCCCGGGGAACAGCGTAAATTTTAAGGGGGGCATGGGACAGCACGCGCCCGTCACCCTGGTTCAGTCGTCTTCCAAGCGGCCGGACAAGGTGTTCCATGCCAATGTTATCAGTGGCGGCGACCCGCTGGAGATTTATACAGATAAAGAGGGCGGGGTAATTTTTAAGAAATACTCTCTCATGGGCGGCGTTGCAGAGTTTGCAAGCCAGCTGTGTGAGACACTCAACCGCACCACCGGACATCTGACGATTATTACCGACCGGGACAACTGTATTGCCTCTGCCGGTGCGCCCCGCCGGGAGGTACTGGAAAAGGCTATCTCTCCAGAGCTGGAGCGGCTCATGGAGGGTCGGCAGATCTATCAGCATAAGGCGGGGGAGAGCAGCTTGCCTCTGTTAGCGGGAGAGGAACGATTTTTCCTGTCTACTGCTGCCCCTATCCTCTCGGAAGGCGACGTCCTGGGATGTGTGGTGTTTGCCGCCCAGGGAGAAGCAAAAGAGGGAAGCGAAGTGGATTATAAGCTGGCCCAATCCATTGCAGGTTTTTTAGGACGGCACATGGAGGGATAACAAAGGCCCCGGACAACTTGTCCGGGGCCTTTTTCGGCAGGTTACTTCTTTTTCATAATGACAAACTTCATCATGGGGTAATTGATGGCCACCTGGAGGACAATGTTCACCACATTGGCTGCAGTGGCGGCAAAGCCGCCCAGATAGGGGGATAGGATGGGAACCAGATAGCCAGGCAGGGCCACACTAACAATTCCAGCCACTGTCACCGTGAGAATATACCAGCCAATGGTCTTGCTGATGTCCACAGTGGCGCCGAAGACCAGCTTGCGCTGGACAATATAGTTGACGATCTGTGCGCACACATAGGCCAGCAGGAAGGCTAAAAACCCGCCCAGCCCGCCGGATGCGGGCGAGGAGTAGTCAAAAATGAAAAACTGAAAGGGCTGTGTCATGGAATGGAACAGGGTGGCAGAGGAGAGCCAGAGTACCACAAAATTGGTCACGGTGGCGCAGTTGGACAAAATATTGAAGAGGATGAACTCCCACAGGTCGGGGTGCTGCTTCTTCCATTTGCGAAAGGCTTCCATCAGATACCGTTTCTCCTCTCTTTTTTCAATCTTCGCCCGTCCAACAGGCCCCGGAGTGTCCCACCCAGACCACGGAAGAAGTGGCCGTTGACCATAAGCAGGATGGAGCGGGCCGTTTTTGTGGTGGCCATACCGCCGGTCATCTTGGCGATGCCTCGGAAGGGCATGTTGCATACAAAGAGAATGTTCAAATCCGCCGAACGACCGGCCAGGCTCTTTTCCATCTTACTCACAATGATCCGGCCGGCCAGCCGAGCCAGGGGGTTTTTGGCGTGGGGAAGCCGGAGCAGGGCGTCGTTCCAGTCCAGGGGGGCCCCGGCGTCCCAGCTGGCGGGGGGAATGGGGCGGCCCAGCAGGGCCTCAAATTCCCGGTCACCCACCGCCTCCACCTGTCCGCTGAAGTAGGAGGGCAGAGCCTGGGGGTCGTAGGGCAGGGGGGCATTTGTCCCCTCCACAGTGAGAGAGCCGGACAGGCGGATGTCTCGGACGCTGGCCCCCACCAGGATCCGGTACTCGCCCCCCTCAATCTCCCAGGCGTCTGTCTTTACGTTAAAATACCGGAAGGCCTTGTCATCCAGGGGAATGGTTACCTGACAGCTCTCCCCCGGCTGGAGAAAAGTCTTGGCAAAACCCTTGAGCTCCAGAGCGGGTCGGAAGATTCCGCTGTTCACGGCAGATACATACACCTGGGCAATTTCAGCTCCCGCCCGGGCACCGGTATTGGTGAGGGTGAAGGACACCTGGGTTTGGGACAGCTCCAAATCGGAGTAAGAGAAAGTAGTATAGCTCAGCCCAAATCCAAAGGGGAAGCGGACGGCTTTCCCTACGGTCTCATAGTAGCGGTAGCCCACAAAGATGGATTCCCGGTACTCAGCGGTGCGCTCCCGGCCGGGAAAGTAGGCGTGGTTGGGGGTGTCCTGGTAGGACAAAGGGTAACTCTCAGCCAGTTTGCCGGATGGGTTGACCGCTCCGGTGAGCAGATCGGCCATGGCACCCGCACCGGCCTGTCCAGACAGATAGCCGTGGATCAGGCCTCTGCACCGATCCAGCCAGGGCAGCTCCACGGAACTTCCCCCGGAGAGCACCACCACTACGTTGGGGTTTGCATCGGCTACCGCCTGAAATAGTGTCTCCTGATTGGCCGGCAGCTTCATGTGTTGGCGATCCATGCCCTCGCTCTCGGTGATCTCAGGCAGGCCCAGATAGACCAGGACCACATCGGCATTTTTGGCGGCAGACACCGCTCCCTCCAGCAGTTCCCGGTCCTCCTTGCCGTCCCGGCGGTAGCCTCGGGCCTGGCCGGTGATCTCCAGCCCGCACTGCTGCAGGCAGTCAATGGGGCGATCCAGCTGAGTGGGATTGACCACCGAGGAGCCGGCCCCCTGGTAGCGGGGCTCCATGGCCATGTCACCGATGACAGCCACCCGGGTTCCGGGAGCCAGGGGAAGGATATCCCCCTGGTTTTTCAGCAGAACAGCAGTCTCCAAAGCGGCTTTTCGCGCCAGGGCGTGATGGGCCTGGACATCAAATTCCCGGGGACCGCCCTGTGTGGCGGCGCGGGTAGACAGCACAACATCCAACAGCTCGTCTACCCGCAGGTCAATCTCTTCCTGGGTAAGAGTACCGGCCTCCAGGGCAGCAAAAATCTCCCGGTCGCTGTCACCGCAGGTGCCGGGCATCTCCAGATTGCTGCCGGCGGAAACCGCCCGGGCGTGGTCGTTGGAGCCGCCCCAGTCGGTGACTACAAAGCCCTCAAAGCCCCACTCCTCCCGCAGCACGTGGGTGAGCAGCCAGGCGTTGTCATTGGCGTAAGTTCCGTTGATCAGATTGTAGGAGGACATGATGGAGCGGGGCTTGCCCTCTTTGACCGCAATCTCGAAATTGGTGAGGTACAGCTCCCGCAGGGCCCGCATGTCCACCACGCTGTCACTGGCCATGCGCAGCAGTTCCTGGCTGTTGGCGGCGAAGTGCTTGGGGCAGGCTGAGATGCCGTTTTCCTGTACGCCCCGAATAAAGGCGGCGGCCATCTTGCCGGAGAGGTAGGGATCCTCGGAGTAGTACTCAAAGTTGCGCCCACCCAGAGGGCTGCGTTTGGTGTTCAGACCGGGGCCCAGCAGCACGTTCACCTGCTGGAAGGCGGCCTCCTGGCCCACAACTCGGCCCATCTCCTGGGCCAGTTGAGGGTTCCAGCTGTTGGCCACCCCGGAGGCGGTGGGAAAGCAGGTGGCCGGCTGGCTGGCGTTGAGTCCCAGGTGGTCGGAGGCTCCCAACTGCTTGCGGACTCCGTGGGGGCCGTCAGAGAGGTACATGGCCGGAATGTCATGCTGAGGAATGGGGTAGGTGCTCCAGATGTCCCGCCCGGACAGGAGGGCCACCTTCTGTTTTAATGTGAGTGCCTGGATCAGTTCTGGATGCTTCATGGCGTCCTCCTTGCGGCGGTCGGCAGGCCCCAAAGGGGGCCTGTCGACGGTGGGGTGAAATGGTAAGATGAATTACTGCTGATCATTGTGGGGTTCGCTGTCAGGGTTGTTGGGTTGGGACTGGGCAATGGTGCGGGACTTTTTCAGGATGGCTGCCGCGCCCAGAAGCAGAATCACGCCGATGACTACATCAATGGCAATGGCGGCAATCTGCCAGCCCTGGAGCCCGCTGCCGGACAGGTTCTCCTCCGCGTAGGCCCGGGAGTTAACGGTGGTAAACAGGATGTTCTTGCAGGCCTGACGCATAGCCAGCACGCCTGTGGCGCTTTTGGTGTCCGTAACATGGTTGGTCTCCGTGTCATAGGCTACCAGCATGCAGTCGGTGCCGCCCCGGATGGCCTGGTCAGAATCCATGTAGCCGTATACCCCGAAGTAGTCGGTGAGTACCATGCCCTCAAAGCCCCACTCTTCCCGCAGGACGTTGTTGAGCAGAGGGGCGGAGGCGCCGGCCCACTGGGTGCCGATATAGTTGAAGGAGGACATAACCGCCTGGCAGCCGCCTTCCTTCACGGCCAGCTCAAAGGGCTTGAGATAAATTTCCCGAATCGCCTGTTCATTGGACCAGGTGCACAGCATGCCGGTACGGTTGCTCTCCTGGTCATTGAGGGCAAAGTGCTTCATATAGGCGTACACGCCGTGCTCCCTGGCCCCCTGGATGGCGCTGGCGGCCATATAGCCGCCCAGGATACCGTCCTCGGAGTAGTACTCGAAGTTGCGCCCGGCGAAAGCAGAGCGGTGGGTGTTCATGGCGGGGGCATACCAGCCGGATACGCCCATCTCGTCAGCCATCTGGCCGATGCTGTCGCCGAAGGCCTGGGCCAGATCGGTGTTCCAGGTGGCGGCAATCATCACGGCGGCGGGAAAACCGATGGAGCCCTTGCCGGTGAAGTTGTTGTTGATAGAGGCAGGGCCGTCGCAGTCAATGGTCTGCACCTTGCCGATGCTGCTCACGGCGGAGGTCTGGTAGCCGCCAATGGCAATCAGGGTGTCCATCTCAGAGACAGTCAGCTGATCCAGCAGCTGCTCCCAACGCTCATCGTCGTAGTCGGCCCCCCGGAGATCTACCAGGGACAGGCCGTTTTTGGCCCCAGTGGTGGGCATCACATCATCGGCATTGTTGTAATGGGTCGGGTCGTAGTTGCTGTTGTTGAAGAAGGTGGCCTTGTGCTCCTCACTCAAGGTAAAGTTGGCGGGGGCAGCAGTAGCCTCGGCGTAGTTGGCAAAGCCGTTAGCCCGGCTGAGATAGGTCACATCGCCCTGGGCATAGTCGAACTGGTTGGTGGCAGGAACGGCATCGGTGGAGCGGGCATTATCCTCGTCATAGACCACCTCGCTGGATACGGTGTAGGTTTGGGAAGCCAGGACAGTGTGAGAATCAGAGTTAATGGAGATGATGTAATCCCCATCCTCCAAGACGTAGCAGCCACTGCCATACTCGTCGTAGGAGGCCATATCCTCCAGATGAAAGGAGAAAGTCAAAGTCTGAGAAGCACCCGGCTTCAGTAGGTCCGTCTTATCAAAGGCGATGAGGTTGGCGCTGGCCTTCTCAATGCCCCCGTTGGTGTAGGGAGGGTTGTAATAGACCTGGACCACGTCCTTGCCGTCTACAGAGCCGGTGTTGGTGACAGTGACATCAAAGGTAATGGTGCCATTGTTCTCGGAGAGGGAGCCCATCTCCTGGGAGAAGGTGGTATAGCTCAGGCCGTAGCCGAAGGGGTACTGGACGGTGGTTTCATAATCAATGAGTCCCTCCGCAGCTGCGGTCTCATAGAACTTGTAGCCTACATAGATGCCCTCTACATAGTTGACAAAGGCTGGCAGGGCGCCATCCACAGCAAATTCGTCCATGTTGTCATAGAAGCAGCTGCCGAAGTTGTGCCAGGTGGGAGTGGCGGTCAGGTCATAGACATAAGTATCTACCATCTTTGCGGAAGGATTCACTGCGCCGGTGAGGATCTCACCCAGGGCGTTGAAGCCCTTCTGGCCAGGACCGGCCATAACCAGGGCGGCAGTAATGGAGTCATACTGATCCAGCCAGCCCAACTCCATGGGGTTGGCGGCGTTGATGACCACAATAACGTTGTCAAATTCACTGGTCACCCGCTCCACCATGGCAATTTCCCGGTTTGAGAGCTCCAGGTAGTGCTTGGAGGCATCCAGGTCGTCAGTCTGTGAGCTCATGCGCATTCCGGAGGCGCCGAAGGTGCCTCCCTCTGTAAACGTGTCTTCCCCGTCGTAGCTGGTGGGCAGGTCTGCCCCCTCGCCGCCGGAGCGGGAGATGACAATCAGGGCGGTGTCAGAAAATGCCTTGGCGTTTTCGAAAATATTGGCCTTGTCATACTCCTCCAAGGTGGGCTCGGGGATGGTCCAGTCCTGGCCCCACATACCCACCGTGGGACGGGCGTCACGGAAACTGGTGTAGAAGTCGGAGATAGCGGTGTTGTATTCAATACCGGCGTTGGACAGCCCCTCTAGCAGGGAGACGGTGGGATAGGACTCAGACAGGCTGCCGGAACCAGTGCCGCCGTATACGGGGTTGGTAGAGGACCATCCAAAGACATTGACCTTGGTGTTGCTCAGGGGCAGGGAGCCCTCATTCTTCACCAGCACAATGCCCTCCTCCGCAATGGTTTGGCAAAGCTCATTGGCAGAGGCGGCGGTCTCCTCGGCTACTGAGCCGTCTCCCATGGCCAGAGAGATAAGGCTGGACATGGGGCCAAAGCAGATAAGATTGACAGTGACGGCCACGGCCAGAACCATAGCCAGGGCGGCCTCTCCCCGGATCAGAAATTTTTTGGAGCGGGGAAGCCTGCGGGCACCGATGATGGCTGCAATGGTCAAAATCAGCACCACGCCAAGCCCTATGAGATAGGGCCTGATGGTGTTCAGGACGTTTAATACGTCCTCAATGTTGATAGCTAGCATTTTAAATCCTCCTGCAGTAAAGTTTGAGACGAGATGCGCTCCCGGCCTCATCATCTGTATGGATTTTAACTCATTTTTCGCCGCAAGAACGGTCGAACACGCAAACTGTCTATTTTTTACCCTAAATTGCAGGTGGATAACCACAAATTATACAAAAAAAGCCCGCGCTATTTGACGAATCAAACAACGCGGGCTTTTTTGTATATGCTCCTATCTCCTGGGCTGAGGAATGAGGACATCCAATTCAAACCAATTGTCCTTCAGGCTGACAGAGATGGAGCCGCCGTATTTCTGGGCAGTGTAACGGACGGATTTGAGGCCGTAGCCGTGATAATCCCCATCCCCCTTGGTGGTGACCGGCAGGCCGTCTGAGAAGATGAGGTCCTGTTCGCAGTAATTTTCAAAGCGCAGGAAGACAAAGCCTTTCCGCGCGGAGACCGTCACATGGATGAGCCGCTTTTCCTCCTGGGGGATGGTGCGCACGGACTCCATGGCGTTATCCAGGGCATTGCCGAAGATGGTACAGATGTCCATCACCTCCAGAAAGGAGAGCAGGGAGCCGTCAGCCACGCAGGTGAGCTGGATGTGATCCTGAACGCAGGAGAGGCTCTTGCTGGTAAGTACGGTATCCAGCACAGAGCTACCCGTCTTATTCTGGGCCTCGTAGGAGCGAATCTCCCCCTCCATCTGATCCAGATAGGCCGAGCGCCTGGCCGCATCCCCCTCAGAGCGGAGCAGGGCGATTTGGTGTTTCAGGTCATGGTACTTACGGTTAATGAGATCGATGCTCTCCTTGGACTGCTGGTACTGCTGGTACTGGGTCTGAAGGATATTTTGAATGGCATCCAGCTCCCGCTGGGTATGCAGCTGCTGACGTTGAAGGTGATAGGCACACAAAATAACCAGACCGGCCAGATCCACCAGGGTACGAGTGTTGTAGATTTCAGTGATAAAAGAGGAACTAAAGGGAGTATTGGAGTAAACAAAACTCAGGTTGCTGACAAAAAAAGCGGCCAACCCGATAAAAGCTACTGCACCAAGCTCACCCCGGGTAACTGTCAGGGGGGCAGGGGAGGACCAGCGCCGTTCCAGGTGCCAAGAAAGAGCAAAGACCACCAGATAGGTAGCGGCCATAAAGGCCCAGGACAGGGGAGCGCTGTACCGGTCCAGGCGGTAGGCGGTATAGAAGTAGAGCTGCCACTCCAGAGAGGCAGCAAACTCCGCCAGAATGAAGGCCCGCACCGTGCAGTAGCCCGCTGCAGCGGGAGACAGGTCAGAACACACCAGGATCATCAGAAACATCAGCCCTACCGCGGCAGCCATGGCGGGAATCCAGAAAAATACCGGCAGAGGGTCGGTAATCTCTAAAAACAGGCACTGGACAGCCAGCGCCCCGCCAGCGGCCAGAACCAGACGTCGCCCTTTCAGTCTGGGGGGAGAGGACAAGATGAAAAGCATGCAGGAAAGCCACTCTGCCAGTGCGGTGAACAGTCGGGGAATGTTGGGAAACAGCTCGTCCATTATTTACTCACCCCGCCCACATAACCGGCCAGTGCTTCCAAAAAGGCACTTTTACGGGGGCGGCTGACCACCAGCCTCTCCCCCTTCACGAGGGCGCAGCCATCTTGAAAACCGTCCACGTGTTCCAGATTAACCAAATAGCCCTTGTTGCAGCGAAAAAAACCCATAGGGGTCAGCTTCTCCTCCCACTCGGCCATAGAACCGGCAGAAATGTGGTTGCCCCCGGTGGTGTGGAAAATGAGACGGTGACCTTGGCTCTCCAGGTAGTACAGTTCTCCTGCATCCAGCTTCAGAGCGCCTCCCTTGACCGGAACGGTAAAAAAATGTCGCTGCCGATTTTTGATTCGGCCAATGGCTCGGGACAGTCGCTGAGAAAAGGCAAAGTAGGTCACCGGCTTGAGTACGTAATCCAACGCGTCTACGGCGTAGCCCCGGATGGCATACTGGGCCATATTGGTGATGAAGATAATTACTACCTCAGGATCCTGGCGGCGGATAAGTTCAGCTGCGGTCATCCCGTCCAAAAAGGGCATCTCTACGTCCAGCAGAATGATATCAAACTGAGCCTTGTACCCCTCTACCAGTTCGTCTCCGTCAGAGTAGGTGGTCACCGCAAAGGACTGGCCGGACTCCCGGCCAAAGTCCTGGATATAGTCTGAGAGCTGCTTGGAGTACTGGGCCTCATCCTCTACAATGGCAATACGAATCATACGCCGCCCCCCTTCTCAGGTAGTCTTCCGCCGGTGTTCCCATTTTATGTCTCGCTTTTATTCTTCCCTGGCCGGCTGATGAAGGTGGAGAGAGACATTTTTTTCAGTATAGCAGAAAGGAAAATGGTCGTAAAGCGGTGCGGCATGGGAAATGGCCAGAAGTGAAGAAATTTTCAAGGCAAATCCGGCAGACACAAGGATGAGAACAGGGAGGGTCCTCTTGGCCCCTCCCTGCCT
The DNA here is from genome assembly GCA_944385675.1 of uncultured Oscillospiraceae bacterium. Lineage (GTDB taxonomy): Bacteria > Bacillota > Clostridia > Oscillospirales > Oscillospiraceae > Lawsonibacter. The sequence continues at coordinate 26,224 of CALWYD010000116.1, read as the reverse complement.
TTTATTCATGACGCTTTTTGCAGGGTAATCCGGACAGGGGACATGGGTCCGCCTGGTCCCGGAGCATAGCCTCCACCTCGTGGCGGGGACACCGGCAGTCCCCCTCTCCTCGCCTGTAGTAAGTGCCGGTAAAGGGATCCCCACCCAGATAGACAGGGCGGTGCCGAAAGTCCGCCCGGGGGACAAAGATGGCCACGATCCGGTTTTTGCCGCTGCGGACAATCTGCACGTCTTCGGGCTGGAGTAAGTTGGAGCTGACTACCTTGGGGTCGTTCACCATGGACCAGAACTCCTCTGCCAGCTCCTGGGGATCAAAGAGGGGGACGGAGTAGAGGCTGCCGTCTGCCCCCTCGGCCACCCCCAGCAGGATGACGCCCCCCAAGGTGTTGGCAAAGGCGGAGTAGGTCTCCCACAGGCTGTGGGGAAGGCCGCCCTGGGCGCGCTTAGCCTCGATGCGGTTATTTTCCTTATATTCCCCCAAAAATTCCAGCTCATCCAGCGGCATGGCGCAGCCCCCCTTTACCGCCTAGTATAGCGCTCAGAAAGAGCTGTTTCAATGAAAACCGGACAGATTCTTCTGGAAAAAGGTCAGGGCATTGCGCCACAAAATTTTCTCTGCCAGCTCAATCCCAAACTGTCTGGTCAGATACGAGCCCAGGGCAGGCACCTTTTCACAGCTGTCCAGACAGGGGGGCAAATCGGCACCGTCAAAATCAGAGCCCAGAGCCAGGCAGTCCCCTCCCCCCAGGGCCAGAATGTGGTCTGCGTGGCGGCACAGGTCATTCAGTTCTCCCGGGGCGCCGTCTCCCCGCAGAAAGGGGGAGTAGTAGTTCAGGCCCATGAGGCAGCCCCGGGCAATCAGTTCTTTCAGCTGGCCATCCGTAAGATTTCTGGGGTGGGGGCACACTGCCCGGGCATTGGAGTGAGTGGCGACGAAGGGACGACGGGCAATGTCCAACACGTCAGACAGACCATTATCGTTCAAGTGGGACACATCCAAAATAATACCTCGATCCTCCAGGGCGCCCACTACTGCCCGGCCCAGGGAGGTAAGTCCGCCCGCGGCCCTGTGTCCGGCCCCCAGGGTGTTTTTCCCGTTCCAGGTGAGCGAGACCAGCACTACCCCGTCCCGGGAGAGCTCCTCCACCCCATTTACACCAGTGCCCAGGAAGCAGGCGTTTTCCACAGTGAGCATGAGAGCAGTTTTGCCGGATTTCCAGGCCCTCTCAATATCCTCAGCAGTGCGGCAGGGGAGGGCACACAAGGAAAAAGTTTCCAACTGCCGGGTAAAATTATTACGGTGAAAACCATAATACCGCCAAGCCTCATTTTCAGAAAGACCGTCGGGGACAAAGACAGCACAGCACTGACACCACCTCACGTCCGGTGGAAGTCTGGACAGTGCAAAGGCGGAGCGGGAATTGTTCAAAGTATCCTGGCACTGGGTAAAATCCATAGCGGCAGTGAGAGTGTCGCAGTGGAGGTCAATCACGGCGGAGCAGGACATGGAGGGCACCTCCCTGAACATATTGTCAGAAGATGATATGCCCTGCTGAACCAGGACATTCTCCCTCTCTGGAAAGAGGAGTTACTGTGGCTTTTTCATGGTTAAACTAATACGGTTTTTCTTTTCATCCACCTCGATAACCCAGACTGTGACCACATCCCCCACGCTTAAAAGTTCAGAGGGGTGGCGCACCCGCTGGGGCAGTTTGCTGATGTGTACCAGCCCGTCCTGGTGCACCCCGATGTCTACAAAGGCACCGAAGTCGATAACATTGCGCACCGTGCCCTTAAGCTCCATGCCTGGCTTTAAGTCTTTGGCCTCCAGTACATCGGTGCGCAGGATGGGGGCGGGCAGTTCGTCTCTGGGGTCCCGGCCGGGTTTCATCAATTCCCGGATGATGTCAGCCAGGGTGGGGACGCCTACACCGCAGGTTTGGGCCAGGGCCTCCAGCCCCGCGGCCTCGGCCCGGGCCTTCAGTTCTGCCAGGGCCCCCGCTTTCACATCGGCCAGAGTATAGCCGCAGGCGGCCAGAAGCTTTTCGGCGGCGGAGTAGCTCTCCGGGTGGACAGCAGTGTTGTCCAGTACGCTCTGACTCTCGGGCACCCGCAAAAAGCCTGCGCATTGCTCAAAGGCCTTGGGGCCCAGTTTAGGTACCTTTAAAAGCTGCCGGCGGGCGGTAAAGGGGCCGTTTGCTTCCCGGTAGGCCACCAGATTTTTGGCGGTGGCGGCGGTCAGGCCGCTTACCCGCTGCAGCAGGGAGGGGGAGGCGGTGTTGGCGTCCACTCCCACTGCATTGACACAGTCCTCCACCACCCCGTTCAGGGCCTCTCCCAACCGGGCTTGGGGCATGTCGTGCTGGTACTGGCCCACCCCAATGGCTTTTGGGTCAATCTTTACCAGCTCGGCCAGGGGGTCCTGAAGCCGCCGGGCGATGGACACTGCGCTTCGCAGGTTCACATCGTACTGCGGGAACTCCTCTGCGGCCAGCTTAGAGGCGGAATAGACGGAGGCCCCCGCCTCGCTGACGATCATATAGCTGAGTTTCCCACCCAGTCGGTGGATAAGCTCCACTGCTGTCTGCTCCGTTTCCCGGCTGGCGGTGCCGTTGCCGATGGCGATGTGCTCCACCCCATGACGCAGTACCAGTTGGGAGAGCTTAGAAATGGCCTCTTCTTTCTGACGTGGGCCATGGGTGGGGTAGACCACGGCAGTGTCCAGCACCTTTCCGGTGCCATCCACTACCGCCACCTTGCACCCCATGCGATAGCCTGGATCCAGGCCCATGGTGACTTTTCCCTTCACCGGGGGCTGCATGAGCAGGGGCTTGAGATTAAGTGCAAACATATGAATGGCCCCTTCGTTGGCCTGCTCGGTAAGAAGGGCGCGGCTCTCCCGCTCGATGGAGGGCTGGATCAGCCGCTCCCAGGCGTCGTCTGCCGCCTGCCGTACCTGCTCCATACAGGCCGCTCCCGGAACCGCTGCACGGCGTACCGTTACCCGGGCGGTTTCGGAATCCAGCTGAACGGAGACCTTCAGAACTTCTTCCCGCTCTCCCCGGTTGACGGCCAGCACCTGATAGCCTTGGATACTGTGTACGGGGCACTTAAAGTCGTAGTACAGACGGTACACCGTGTCCTCCGGCTCCTTGTCTGCCGCCTGAGAAAGGACCATGCCGCGGCGCAGGTACAGTTCCCGCAGGGATTTGCGGATTTCTGCGTCGTCCGAGAGAGTTTCCGCGATAATGTCCCGGGCCCCCTGAAGGGCATCGTCTACCGTCTCAACTCCCTGTTCCGGGTTGAGAAAGGGCTCAGCCTCCTGCTCTGGAACCACAGCGGGGCCTCGGGCGAAGAGTAGTTCAGCCAACGGGCCCAGCCCTTTCTCCCGGGCAACAGTGGCCCGGGTTCGGCGTTTGGGCTTATAGGGACGATAGAGGTCCTCAACCTCAGCCAGTGTGGCTGCGGCGTCGATGGCGGCAGCCAGTTCATCGGTGAGCTTCTCCTGGTTTTGAATGGAGGCCTTTACTTCCTCCTTCCGGGCCTGGAGGCCCCGCAGATACTGAAGCCGGTCATAGAGCTGACGCAGCAGCTGGTCATCCATAGAGCCGTGAAGCTCTTTGCGGTAGCGGGCGATGAAGGGGATAGTGGCTCCTTGGTCAATGAGTTCCACCACATTCTGCACGTGCTGGGGGGAGCGATCCAGCTCCAGGGCTAGGGATTGGATGATGGCGTCCATGTGTCACGTCTCCTTGAAAATAAGTCCTCTTCAGTCTAACGGAAAAGGGAGGGAAAGTCCAGGGATTTTCTTGCGCGGGTGGGCGGGTAGGGGTATAATGAGGCAAAAGAGGGAGCCTGAGGCGTAAGGCTCGGGACAAAGAAGAATGCCTGCTGCCCAGCTGGCAGGGACAGGAAAAGGTTTGGAGGGAAGAACTGTGGAACAGGAGCAGTGGGTTTTACAAAACTGGATTGATGACAGCCGTGCCATCGTCTTTTTTGGCGGGGCGGGGGTGTCCACGGAGAGCGGTATTCCGGACTTTCGCAGTGTAGATGGGCTCTATAATCAAAAGTATGACTACCCGCCGGAGGAAATTTTAAGCCGCAGTTTTTTTGATACCCGGCCAGAGATGTTTTATCAGTTTTATCGGGACAAAATGCTCTGCCTGGATGCCCGGCCCAATCCGGCCCATAAGAAACTGGCCCAGTTGGAGGCAGCGGGTAAGCTACGTTCAGTTGTGACCCAAAATATCGATGGACTGCACCAGATGGCTGGTTCCAAGCGTGTATGGGAACTGCACGGCAGTGTGTACCGTAACCGCTGTATGCGCTGTGGGAAGGCCTATCCTGTGGAGTTTATCCGGGACAGTCAGGGAGTGCCCACCTGCTCCTGCGGCGGAATTGTCAAACCGGAGGTGGTTCTCTACGAGGAGGCTCTGGACAGTCGGGTAATGGAGGGCGCATTGAACGACATCGCCAATGCAGACATGCTGATTATCGGGGGCACCTCCCTGGCGGTGTATCCCGCCGCCAGCCTGATCCATTATTACCGGGGACACCGCCTGGTGCTCATTAACAAAAGCCCAACCCCCTATGATACCCACGCCGATCTGATGATATCCGGCTCCATCGGGGAGGTTCTTGGGGCCGTCAAGGTGGGGTAATGGAGGAAATCTCCCGCCGGCGGCATAAGAGAGAGGTATGCGGGGAAATCTGGTAACAGCTTTTGCGCCGGGCCTGTCCGGCCGGGAGGAATCACAATGAATAAAACGATTTACCATGGCGGCCCTATTTTGACCATGGAGCAGCCCTTGTACGTCCAGGCCCTGGTGACGGAGGGGACGCATATCTGTTTTGCGGGGGATCTGGAACAGGCCCGAAGTATTGCCGGGCCGGGAGCCAGACAGGTGGATTTGGAGGGGCAGTGCCTGATGCCCGCCTTCATTGACGCGCACAGCCACTTGGCAGCCTGTGCCAATGCGCTGCTTCAAGCTCCTTTGGGGGAGTGTGCAGACCAAGAGGAGATTTGCCAGCGCATGACCGACTTTGTCCGGGAGCGGCAGGTGCCCCCAGGAGAGTGGGTAATGGGAGCGGGGTATGACCAAAATGACCTGGCGGAGGGGGCAGCCCCCGACCGCTGGGCTTTGGACCGGGCTTGCCCTCAGAACCCGGCAGTTATTCAGCATACCTCCGGCCATGCGGGGGTGTTTAACTCCCTGGCGTTGGAGCAGCTGGGGGTGGGGGAGGACTACCGCTGCCCCCAGGGAGGCGCCGCGGGCCGGGACAGAGATGGCCGTCTGACCGGCTACATGGAGGAGAATGCCTTTTTGGAGTTGCTGGGCAAGGCCCCCATGAGTGACGGGGCTAAGCTGCTGTCCGCTTTTGATGAGGCGCAGCACCAGTACGCAGCCCAGGGCATTGTAACGGTTCAGGAAGGGATGTTCCCACAGCAGTTGGTTCCCCTGTACCGGCAGCTGATAGACCGGGAACTGCTGAAGTTGGACGTGGTTGCCTATGCTGACGGGGCCAACCCAAAGCTGGCAGAGGAATTTTCTGAGTTTGTGGGGGACTACCGCCATAATTTCCGACTGGGCGGCTTTAAAATCTTTCTGGACGGTTCCCCCCAGGCCCGAACCGCCTGGATGCGGGAGCCCTATGCTGGGGAGAGGGACTACCGGGGTTATCCCACCCTCACTGACGAGCAGGTGGACGAGCGGATCCACATAGCTGCCCGGTACAGGATGCAGCTGCTGGCCCACTGCAACGGGGACGGAGCGGCCCAGCAGTACCTGGATGCCCTGGAACGGGCCGCCCGGGCGGGGGAGTTGCCGCCCAGGCCGGTGATGATCCACGCTCAGCTGCTGGGGTTGGATCAGCTGGAGCGGGTGAAGGAACTGGGGGTCATCCCTTCTTTCTTTGTAGCCCATGTTTTCCACTGGGGGGAAGTACACGTAAAAAATTTCGGACTGGAGCGGGCAGCGCGTGTCAGCCCTGCGGGCAGTGCCCTGGCCCTGGGAATCCCCTTTACCTTCCACCAGGACGCTCCGGTGATAAAACCCAATATGCTGGAGACAGTGTGGTGTGCCGCCAACCGACTAACACGGAAGGGGCGGCTGCTGGGCGGGGAGGAGCGCATCCCTGTGCTGGAGGCCCTGCGGGCGGTGACTGCCAATGCTGCCTACCAGTACGGAGAAGAACAGGAAAAGGGATCTCTGCGGGCAGGGAAACGGGCCGACCTGGTGCGCCTGTCTCAAGATCCCCTGAAAGTTTCCCCGGGAGAGCTGCGGCAGATCTCTGTGGAGCAGACAATAAAGGCGGGACAGGTTCTCTACAGTAAGGGGTAAAGACAGATTAAGAGAGGGTGGAAAGTATGAAGAGCATTCTCCGCGCTCAGCGCCGGAGCAGTATTGCGGCGGCGGCAGTAACCATTTTGCTGGGCGTGGCCCTGGTGTGGTGGCCTGGGCGGTCGGTACGCCTGCTGTGTACCCTTTTGGGTCTTGCCATATTTGTGACAGGCATTATCTATCTGCTGGGCTGGATAGCCCGGGGGGCGGAGGAGCGCTCTGCCCTGCTGCTCCTGCCCGGGGTAATTCTTTGCGCGGTAGGAGTATGGTTAATAGCCAGCCCGGAGTCGGTGGTGGTGCTGGTTCAGTATATCTTTGGAGCGATCCTGATTTTTCACGGTGTGGTGGATGTGCAGGGGGCGATGGCTCTGATGCGGCGAGGTTGGTGGTGGCTGGATCTGGCCTTGGCCGCGGTGACCATTGCGCTGGGAGCATTGATTCTGATTAACCCATTTGCCGCGTTTCGCTCCTTGGTGACGATCATTGGCCTGGCCCTAATTTTTGACGGCGTGAGCGACCTCTATCTCATTTGGCGGTTGAGCCGGGCTTTTCGGAGCCTGGAGGAGGACGATAATGAGTGGTGAGGTGCGGGAGGTTAATCTGGAGCAGGGCATGCCCCGGGCAGATCAAGCGATTCGCCAGCTCACCTTTGAACTCCGCCGCAGCCGCAGTTTGGGATATGGAGCCGTGAAAATTATTCACGGCTATGGATCCTCAGGGACAGGAGGGCGTATCCGACAGGAGAGCCGGAAGTATCTGACCCGCCTGAAGGCGCGGGGGGAGATTGCTGACTATATCCCCGGGGAGGAGTTCTCTATTTTTCATTCCGGTACTCTGGCCGCCTTACGGCGGTGTGATGCACTGCGGAAAGACCGGGATCTGGAGCGGCATAACAACGGGGTTACAATTATTTTGCTGTAAAAAGATAAAAATTTTTCCAACTCCCAGAACTTTTTGTATGAAGGGACGGAAAAAGGAACTGGGAGCGGTTGTATCTTGCCTTTTGTTCTCCCTGCATGTATAATTGTCTCCAGTCAGCGGACGAAGATAAAGAGATTCTGGTCAGCCGCTGACCAGATGTTTCGGGAGAGGAAGGGAACTTGATGTTGGAGAAGTTTATAGCGATTAACAAAGCGGTCAATGGCTTTGTGTGGGGGCCTGTTATGCTGGCGCTGCTGGTAGGAACGGGTATTTATTTGACCTGCCGCACCGGCTGGGTGCAGGTGCGCTGGTTCGGCTACATCATGAAGAATACGGTGGGCTCCCTATTCCGCAAGTCGGATGCAGACCACGGCAACAACCTGTCCCCCTTCCAGGCGGTAACTACCGCCCTGGCGGGCACAGTGGGTACGGGCAACATTGCCGGCGTCACTGGGGCCATTTTCATTGGCGGCCCGGGGGCAGTGTTCTGGATGTGGGTGTCTGCCTTTTTCGGTATGTGCACAAAGTACGCTGAGATCGCCTTGGCGCTGAAGTTCCGCACCACCGATGAAAACGGAGTACATAAAGGTGGTCCTATGTACTACATTGAGAAGGGATTGGGCAGGAGTTGGAAGTGGCTGGCAGTGATTTTCTCTCTGCTGGCAGGTCTGGCTTCTTTCGGAATTGGAAATATTGCCCAGTCCAGTGAGATTGCCGGTGCGGTCAAGGGTATGTTCGGTCTGGATCCTATGGTGACGGGAATTATCCTGGCGGTGTTGGTGGCTATTGTGGTCATCGGCGGCGTGAAACGCATTGGCCAGGTTACCTCCTATATGGTGCCCTTTATGGCCATCTTCTATATTCTTGCCGGCGTAGCGGTGATCGCCCTGCGCGTCACGGAAATCCCTGCCGCCCTGGGTACCATTCTGTCCGGAGCCTTTGATTTCCGGGCTGTGGGCAGCGGTATATTTGGCTACGCCTTCATGGTGGCCATGAAAAACGGCTTTGCCCGGGGCGTATTCTCTAACGAGGCCGGCCTTGGCTCCGCTCCCATTGCCCACGCCGCCTCCTCCACTCAAGAGCCGGTGGAACAGGCTATCTGGGGCGTGTTTGAGGTGTTTATCGACACCATTGTCATCTGTACCATTACCTCCCTGGCCGTGGTACTCTCCGGGCTGGAGCTGGGAGAAGCTGCACTGAATACCTACACCTCCAAGGGTGCGGCGGCAGTGGCTGCCTTCAATACGATCCTGCCTGGCACTTTAGGCGGGACTGTCATCCAGATCAGCCTTTTGTTTTTCGCCCTGTCTACCATCCTGAGCTGGAGCTACTACGGCGAGCGCTGCTGGGGCTACCTCAGCAGAGACAACAAGGCGGTGGGCCTGGTCTATAAAGTGATATTTGTGCTCATGTGTGTGGTGGGAGCCACCGGTTCCGGTACGCTTATGTGGGATGTGGCGGACACGCTCAACGGGATGATGGCCATTCCCAACCTCATCGCCCTGCTGCTGTTGTCCGGTGTGGTCATTTCCCTTACTCGGAACTATTTCAAGGACAAGAAGTAAAGGGCCAGTGGGTACCTCTATCCAACCAAAAAAGCATCCCTCACCGGCATAGCCGGTGAGGGATGCTTTTTTGGTTATTTCCCAGCCATTTTCTCCAGCAGGTAAAGCAGGACGGCGCGCTCATTGGGGAAGCGGCCCTCCGCTGCCCCCTCCAGCAGCTCCCCCAGGGCCCGGCCGATGTCCGGCCCCTTCAGTCCTGCAGCCATGGCATCCCGGCCGTCCACGACTAGGTCCTTCAAGGTGAGGCAACACTGTTCCTGCAGCAGTTGTCGGGCCAGGTTCTCGGTCTGCTGCCGCTCCTCCTCTCGCTGGTCGGCGCCGTGGCCGCAGGCCAGTCCATCTGCCCGCTGAAGCGCCATTAGTTGGAAAAAGATTTCTTCCCCCAACCGGGACAACCAACGCCCCACCCACCGGCGGGTAGGCTCCACAGACAAGTGGTGGCGCTCCACAAGGAGCACTATCCGTTCTCGGGTAGCGGTGTCAGTGCGCAGTCGGGCGAGGGCCCGCTCGGCTAGCCGGGCACCTACCTGGGGGTGGTTGTAGAAGTGGCCCTCCCCTTGTTCATCCAGGGAAAAGCAGAGGGGTTTGCCCACATCGTGGAGCAGGGCCGCCAGACGGAGCACAGGGGTGGGCGGAACCAATTCCAGGGCCTTGACACTGTGAGTGTATATATCATAGCGGTGATGGCGGCTGTGTTGGTCAAAGCCTACACAGGGGCTCAGCTCCGGAATAACTTGGGCAGCGGCCTGGGGAAAGTCCAGAAGCACTCGTCCGGCGGCGGGGGAGCAAAGGAGGCGGACAAATTCGGCCTGGATTCGCTCCCAGGCCACCAGGGACAACTGGGGCAGACAGCGGCGGATAGCAGCGGCGGTGTCCGGGTGGAGGGAAAAGTCCAGCTGGGCCGCAAGCCGAAGCCCCCGCAGCAGGCGCAGGGCATCCTCCTGGAACCGTTGATCCGGTGCCCCCACGCAGCGGATGATACCCGCCGCCAGATCCCCCTGGCCGCCGAACAGATCCACCAGTCCCGTCCGGCTCCAGGCCATGGCGTTGACGGTAAAGTCCCGGCGCTTCAAATCCTCCTCCAGGCTGGAGGTGAAGGACACATTATCCGGGTGGCGGTGGTCGGAGTAGGCCCCCTCCCGGCGGAAGGTAGTCACCTCCACAGGCAGGCCCTCATACAAAACGGTAACAGTGCCGTGGGTGATGCCTGTCTCCACGCACCGCAGGCCGGCGCAGGCGGCCAGGATCTCTTCCGGCGGGGCAGAGGTAGCCGCGTCATAATCGTGGGGCAGGACTCCCAACAGAACGTCCCTCACACAGCCGCCCACCAGCACTGCCTGGTGCCCGGCGTGTTCCAGACGATCCAGCACAGCCAGGGCTCTGGGGTCAAATGCCGTCATGGCCACCGCCTCCCTCCCTTTTTCTTATCGTACCAGAGCGTGGGAAAAAAAACAAGGCGGGGGCCCGCTTGCGGCGGGCCCCCGGCCGGCCGTTTCAGCGGCCCAGCAGGAACAGGTACGGATCAGAGGCAAAGTTGGAGAAAGAGTAGAGCACCACTACGGTGTCGATGTCGTTCTGGGCCACATAGTCCTTCACGCTGGTCAGGTTGTAGCGCAGGTCAAAGAGGTGGATTTCCGAGAAGCGCTCTGTCAGGAAGGGGGCCAGAGAGTCGGCGTTGGAGTCCCGGACAATCAGAACCTTGGGGGCGTCGGTGTGTTCCGTCTCAATGACGCACAGGGGCTGGTTACCCCCCAAAAAGTAGGAATACTTGTCTTTTACATCCAGATAACTGTCCACGTAGAGGGAGCCCTGGGAGGGAGTACCGTCAAAGTAAGAGGTTACGGTCACCCCGTCGGCGGGAATATAGGTGTCAATGCAGTCGGGTTTGACCCACCGCACCCCGGAAGTGGAAAAAGTGGTGCCGTAAAACGCATCTGTTACCGTAGTCTTCTGATAGTGGTCCAGATCCAGCGGCTCCAGCCCCATGGTCTCCAGCAGAACGTTGGCCCCGTAGTAGGCCCCAAGGCTGGTCCAGTGGTGGTCGGTGCGGTAGTAGATGTCCTCCTCGCTGTGCTCCGCCAGGGCCTGGTAGAGGTCAATGGTATTGGCCCCGGTGGAAAAGTAGAGCTGGTCGATGATGGCCTGCTCGTCAGCAGTGGGGGCGCCGGCAGGGAGCCGGTCGGCCCAGATGGCGGCGGAGGTGGGAATGAGACCCAAGTACACGGGGACGGACAGGTTGCCCACCAGGGCGTCCACATAGCCCATATCGGTGGTCAGCTTGTCCATGTTGGGGTTATCCACCCGATTGATGAGGGTGTCCTCCTTGCCGAAGTAGACCCCGTTGTTCTCCTGTTTGCCGCTTACCCGCTCGCTCCAGGCCTTTAAGGCTACCCAGAAGTCCCGGCCCACGATGTGGTCGGAAACATAGTCCTCGGCGTCTTCCATAAAGGAACCGTCCTGGAGGGTGGAGAGGCTCAGCTTGGGGGGCTTTTGCAGGTAGCGGTTCTCCAGGGGTGAGAAGTCCTTTTTGGGCAGCACCAGGCTGATGAGCAGCACGCCGCCGATGAAGGCGCAGAACAGGGCGGTGAGGAATACACTAAATTTTTTTGTCATAACTGCTGCGCCTCCTTTAAAAGCGGAAGTAGAGGAAGGGGTTGTAGGTGCCGTCCACCAGGTAGGCGGTGCACACCAGCAGTCCCGCCAGCACGGACAGGGTGCAGACCACCTGCTGTACTCGCACATTGCCCCGGCGGTATAGCCGCACCCCCAGGGGGGTGGAGGCCAGGGCGGCCGCGCACAGGATGGGCAGGTAGCTGAACAGGTAGTAGCCTGCCGCCCCGTTTGCCAGAGGCACGCCCCCCAGACCAAACATGACCTTCAGATAGGCGGTAAGCTGAGAGAAGTCTTCCAGGCCGAAGATGGCCCAGCTGACCAAAACTAGAAAGAGGGTGTAGACATGGCCCAAGAAAGCAGGGGCCTTGGCCAAAAGAGAGCGGAGGAAAAACCGCTCAGCCATGAGAAGAATGAAGAAATAGAGACCCCATAAAAGGTAGTTCCAACTGGCACCGTGCCAGATGCCCGTGGCTGCCCACACCACAAGAAGGTTAAATACCCACCGCCCTTTGGAGCAGCGGTTGCCCCCCAGGGGGATATAGAGGTATTCTTTGAACCAGGTGGACAGGGAGATATGCCAACGACGCCAGAACTCGGTAATGCTCCGAGAGATATAGGGGTAGTTGAAGTTGGGCAGAAACTCAAAGCCCAGCATCCGGCCCAGGCCGGTGGCCATGTCGGAGTAGCCGGAGAAATCGAAATAAATCTGGAAAGAGAAGGCCAGCACCCCCATCCAGGCTCCGGCCACCGTCAGCTCCCCGGGGGCCATAGCCTTGTAGGTGTCCCAGAGCATGCCCACGTTGTTGGCAATGAGCAGTTTCTTCCCCAGGCCCACCATAAAGATCTGCACCCCGGAGGCAAACTTCTCCGTAGTGGTGTTTCGCCGGTCGATCTGGTCGCCCAGATCCTTATACTTGATGATGGGGCCGGCGATAAGCTGGGGGAAGAGGGTGACAAAGGTGCCGAAGTTGAGGACGTTGCGCTGGGCCCGGGTGTCCCCCCGGTACACGTCGATGGTGTAGCTCATGGTCTGGAAGGTGTAGAAGGAGATACCGATGGGCAGGTGGATGTTCAGCACCGGCATAAAGTTCAGCCCCACGGCCTGGAGGGAGGAGGCGATGAAGTCCCAGTACTTGAAGAAAAACAGCAGAGCCAGGTTGAAAACCACCGAGGAGGCCACCGCCCACCGGGCGCCCTTGTCGTTCCCCTTGGCTTTGCACCGCTCCACCAGCATACCGTGGATGAAGTCGATGGCGGTGGACAGGAACATGATATTAACATAGTCCTGCTCGCCCCAGTAATAGAAGAACAGGGAGGAGCACAGCAACACCAGGTTGCGCAGGCACCGGGGAACCAGATAGTAGACCAGCAGGGTCAGGGATAAAAAGACAAACAAAAACAGGGGAGTGGAAAAGACCATGGGAGAGCCTCCTCAGAGAAGCGGCGGACGAGAAACTCATCCGCCGCTTGGATTATGTGGGAAAACGAAATCTGACTTCGTTTAGTATGGCAGAAGCCGAAGAAATTAAAACAGTGCATTAAAATCCTTCACGATAGAATCGCACTGGCTGCTGACCACCAGCATCACATAGTTGCCGTTGGAGACGATCCGGGAGTCCTCCTTCCACATGCGGATGGGCTCAGGGTACCAGGCGGCACCGGGATTCTCGTCGTCGCCCGCCATATAGTCCACGCGGGCCTGGAAAATGTCCTTGACGGAAGCGACGTCCTTGCTGTCCTTCACCTCCACCAGCACCAGGTCGCCGGCGGGGGAGGGGGACATCTGGCAGGTGTAGGCAGCCAGCTGGACGGACAGGTCGGACAGGCCGGGTAGGAAGTTAGAGAGCATCTCGTTGTCCATCGTAGACATAAAGGGCAGTTGGTAGTCGGCGATGACAGAATCAGCAAAGGCCTTTAGGTCTACTGACTGGCTAGAGGAGCCTCCCTCAGAGGAAGAGCCGCCGGAACTGGAAGAGGAGTCGCTGTTATCCGGCTCCTCCGTGCTCTCCTGTGCCTTACAGTACACTTTGCAGGAGGCAGTCAGCTCACCAGCCGAAGCGGTGATGGTGACAGAGCCGGCAGAGACATAGGTGACGGTGCCGTCTTCTCCTACAGTAGCGATAGCCTCGTCACTGGAGGCCCAAGTGACAGTGGTTCCGTCGGGCACACCGGCAGCCTTCAGCCGGAAGGTGGAACCCACGGTGAATAGGGAGAAGTCGGTGCGGTTGAGGGTCAGCCGGGTCTGCTCAGGCTGGGAGGCATCAGGCTGCTCCTGAGAGGCGTCGGGCTGTTCAGAACTGGAGGACTGGCTGCCTTCAGGCTGGCTGGTGTCGGGCAGGGACAGATTACCCCCCGTGGAGGTGTCAGGTTGAGACTGACTGGTGTTCTCCTGGTTAGAGGTACCGGAGGAAGTGCCGCCGTTTCCGCAGGCGGTAAGCAGGGACAGGGTTAGGGCGCTGGCCAGAGCCAGGACAAACAGTCGTCTTTTCATAATAGAACTCCTTTTCAGGGCCGGTAAATGCAGCCCACGTTTTGCAATCATACTGTTAGACGCAAAGCCCCGGAAAAGGTTCCCACCATTTTCAATTATTTTTTTCTCCTGTCAGCCAGGTGACAGGATTGCCGGTGCGCTCCCTCCGGCCGGGGAACAGAGGGCCTTCCGGCAGGCCCAGGGCCAGAGAACAACAGGCAAACTCCTCTGGCTGCGCCCCTATGTCCGCCAGGAAAGCCTTCATTTCCTCGTCCTCTTGCAGGTAAAAAGGCTGGTTGATCCAACAGGAGCCCAGCCCCATGGCGCAGGCGGCCAGCATCATATTCTCCATAGCACAGGCAGCGTCCTGCAGAGCGCAGGGGTTATCCTTCCGACCGGTGACCAGAACCAGGGCCGGGGCGCCGTAGCGGCAATCCTTTTGGGCAAAGCCGTCTAGCCGGCGGCTCACTAGGTTGGAAAGACGGGTCAGAAGCGCCGGATCTGTTATGACATAGAAGTGGCATAGTTGGTGATTTTTAGCACTGGGTGCGTAGCGTCCTGCCTCTACAACGGCAGCCAGAGCAGGCCGGTCAGGCACCTGAGGAGAAAAGGCGCGGCAACTGCGCCGATCCAAAATGAGATTGAGAAAATCCATATTTTTGTTCATTATGTACTCCTTTCTGGAGCAGGAGAGCTCCAAAGCAGTGTGTCGGATGGGGGATGGGTCTGAACCGGGCTGCGCAAAAGCGAGACCCACCGGCCGTATTATACCAGATTTTCTGAAAAAGTTCTATACTTCATCCACCGGCTCTCTTGACAACAGAGGAAAAAAGTAGTATAGTCATGCAAACAAATGAATATATGTTCATATGATAGAAAGGAACCAATTATGGAACAACGAGACTTGCCATGCTGCGAAGAAAATTTGATTCACTCAGATGCGGTGGAGCGGGTGCGGGGGCTGCTGCCCCGGGATGAGACGCTCTATGATCTGGCGGAACTGTTCAAAATTTTTGGAGACAGTACGCGGGTAAAGATTCTATATGCCCTGCTGGAAGGGGAACTGTGCGTATGTGATATTGCCAAACTTATGGAGGTGACCCAGAGTGCGGTGTCCCATCAACTGCGGGTACTCAAAACGAGCAAGCTAGTAAAATTCCGGCGGGAGGGAAAGACAGTGTACTACTCCCTTGCAGACGAACATGTCACCCGCATTCTTTCCCAAGGGATGGAACATATTCAGGAGTAGGGACAAAAAGCTTGTTAAGACATTGAAAAAAGGAGCTGAATTCCATGAAAAAGGTCTATAAAATGATGGATTTGGACTGCGCTAACTGTGCGGCAAAGATGGAGGAGGCTATCGGGAAGCTGCCGGGAGTAAAGAGGGCCAGTGTCAGCTTTGTAACCCAGAAACTGATCCTGGAGGGGGAAGACGAGCACTTTGAAGAGATTGTGAAGCAGGCTGTGCAGATCTGCAAAAAAGTGGAGCCGGACTGCAAAATTTTAATTGGATGACAAGGTTTCGGAGAGGGGAATAGGGCGTTATGACAAGGAAACAGCGACGGACGCTTATCCGGATTCTGGTCAGCTTTGCACTGCTGATTGTGCTGTATGTAGTGCAGGACAGTATCTGGCTCCCCTTTGGGATTCCATTTGTAGCGGTTAGCCGGATCAGTGAAGAGGGGAAGGCAGCATTTTCGCTGGTCAGGTGGGTGCCATTTCTGGCTGTGTACCTCCTCATTGGCTGGGATGTGCTGTGGCGAGCGGTACGCAATATCAAAAATGGTCAGGTTTTTGATGAAAACTTTCTGATGTCAGTAGCCACTATAGGGGCCTTTGGCTGTGGAGAGTATCAAGAGGGCGTAGCGGTGATGCTTTTCTACCAGATAGGGGAGTTGTTTCAGAGCGTGGCGGTGGGCCGCAGCCGGCGCTCGATTGCTGCTTTAATGGATATCCGACCAGACTACGCCAATGTAGAGCGAGAAGGGGCTCTAGTTCAAACAGATCCAGAAGAGGTAGCAGTAGGGGAAACGATTGTGGTCAGGCCGGGGGAACGGATCCCTCTGGATGGGGTAGTGCTCCGGGGAACCTCCGCTTTGGATACTGCCGCCCTCACGGGGGAATCTTTGCCCCGGGAGGTGGAGGAGGGCCAGGAAGTAGTCAGTGGCTGCGTCAATCTGAGTGGTGTATTGTATGTGCAGGTGACCCGGCCTTTTGAAGAATCCACAGTGTCTAAAATTTTGGATTTAGTGGAAAATTCTGCGGCAAAAAAGGCCAGGACGGAGCACTTTATTACCCGCTTTGCCCGGTACTATACGCCGGCAGTGGTATTTGCGGCGCTGGCATTGGCCGTTCTGCCTCCGGTGTGTAAACTGGCAGATGGTATGCTGGGTCTGGGTCTGCTGCCTCCTCTGGTCTCTGGGGAGTGGTTGATGTGGGTACGGCGGGCACTGGTGTTTCTGGTGGTCTCCTGCCCCTGCGCTCTGGTCATCTCCATCCCCTTATCCTTTTTTGGGGGCATCGGCGGGGCCTCGCGCCAAGGTATTTTGGTAAAGGGAGGCAACTATCTGGAGGCCCTGGCCAAAGTGGGTGTGGTGGTCTTTGACAAGACGGGAACCCTTACCCGCGGAGTCTTTGCTGTAAGCTCAGTCTGTCCTGAACAGGGGGACGAAAGGGAACTGCTGGAGCTGGCTGCTCTGGCTGAGGGGTTCAGTACCCACCCCATCTCCCAGTCCATCCGCCGCGCCTGTCCCAGTCTGCCGGATTCTGGACGTGTATCTAAAGCCGAAGAGATACCTGGCCATGGGATCCGGGCGGTGATAGACGGACGGCAAGTACTGGCCGGTAATGAAAAATTGATGAAGATGGGTGGGATTCCTGTTCCAGACAGGGAGTATCCGGAAGGCACCATAATTTATCTTGCGGTGGATGGGAAATATACCGGATATATTCTGGTGGCCGACCAGGTAAAGCCGAGCGCTCCCCAGGCTTTGGATGCATTGAGACGGGCCGGTGTACGCAAGTGTGTAATGCTCACAGGGGACTCTGCTCCAGTGGGAGAGGCAGTGGGGCGGACTCTGGGGTTGGACGAAGTGTATGCAGGCCTTCTACCAGGGGACAAGGTAAGCCTGGTGGAGAAACTGCTGACAGAAAAACAGCCGGGGGAACAGCTGGTGTATGTGGGAGACGGTATTAACGATGCCCCGGTACTGTCTCGAGCAGATGTGGGAGTGGCTATGGGAGCTCTGGGTTCTGACGCGGCCATTGAGGCGGCAGATATCGTACTTATGGACGATGATTTGACCCGTCTGCCGGTGGCCGTGGCCATTGCCCGCAAGACCCTGCGCATCGTGCGGGAAAATATTGTGTTTGCCTTGGGCGTGAAGTTTTTTGTGCTGCTGCTGTCAGCGGTGGGGCTGGCCAACATGTGGATGGCGGTTTTTGCCGACGTGGGAGTGTCTGTGATTGCCATCCTTAATGCCAATCGTATGCTGTCGGCGGGGAGGAAAAGAAACTTCTAAAAAATGGGAGGGGCCAAAGCCCCTCCCATTTTTTAGAACATTGTTACAAGACAGAGCTAGAGCATAGAAAACAGACATCCCCACAAATAATCCAGATCCTCAAAAAGAACCTGTGGGGAGAGCTGAAAGACGACATGCTCGCCCTCTGCGGCAACCTGTATCCCCCAATTGTGCTCCAGTGCGGCAGCGATTGCTTGTCCGCTTCGGTTGGGGAAGCGGGCAACAATGCGGCCGGTATCCTGGCAGGATGAGAGCACCAGAGGCCCGCCGGTGCCAAAGTCCCCCAATCTGGCCTCCAGGTGCCGGGTCAATCGGGCCAGTCGGGCCGGATCTCCGGGAAGGGGATAGGGGCGTCTAAGATCCAGGGCCCTCATAGCCTGGTCTCCAAAGGAACGCTGGGAATAAAATTGTTATCCTCCAGCTGCCGTAGAAGGGTGGGCAGCACCCGAGCGGCATCTTCATTCCCTGACAACGTTAGATAACAGCGTGATCCTCGTCCCTCCAGTCGGCGCAGAACACTGGTGGAAAAGGCAGAGGCTCCTGTGCTTTCAGAGGGTTCCATAAATGCAGTTTCGTTCCAGCATACCCAACCCTCCATTTCCAGAGCGGAGCGTTGCCCCGTAGGTACACAGGCGATGGTGGCGCTGACATGGGCCATCTGCTGCAAAAGGGCGGCACCCTGTATCAGCAGTTCCTGGGTTTGGGCAAGAGACTCACCCTGGGCCAGGATGCCGATGCTGTGACCGGTTCCCAGAATGCGGCGGATAAGATCGGAATTATTCTGTATCACCTGAGGGGTGAGAAGAAACAGGGCGTAGGCGCGACCGTCCAGAGCATCTAGGAGTCCTCCAACGGCCTGGCTCTCTTCACAGTGAAAAGCAAGATAGACCCGTGTGCTGGAGATGTCTGCCTCATCTTCCTCATCCAGATCTGGAGTGGGAGTAGGGGTAACAGGAGTGGTGTCGGGTCCGGTGTCCGGAGCGGGGGCGATGCTCTGGTAATACTCCTGTACGCGGCGGTTAATGAGGCCGCCAGCGGCCTCCAGAAATACTTCGTCAGAGAGGACTACAGCGCTGCTCTTGATGCGCACTAGATAGCCCTGGCTAATGGAGCGGTAAGAGTACGTCAAATCGAAAAAGTCGCACACAGTCCCCAGGGGCAGATAGGGTTGGCTGTTGCGGGTGATGGCGCGGCCGGAGAACGTCTGGTTGGTCAGGGCGTCGTAGCAGATGCCCAAGTTCAGATCAAAGACCAACACCTTTTGGAGGTTATAAAGGGTGACGAGGTTGGAAGAGCGCTCATAGCTGCAGTCCATTCCAAGTCTTACACCGGTGGTGTTGCTGTCAAAGGTGTTGTAGGGGACGTACAGTACCCCGCCCGACCACATGGGCATCGTGCTGGCGGTCAGGGGACGGATTGTCTCATTGAGGGAGGTGAGATACAGGTCTGCTGCGGCGGCGGGGACAGGCTGAAACAGCCCCAGGCACAGCACAGCGGCCAGAAAAAGGCCCATCAGTCTGCCTTTGTGCTTGAAGCCCATAGGTCTTCTCCTTTCTGGTTGATAAAGAAATTATAACATAGTATAATCGGATGGGCAAGCGGCCGGGTAAAAGGCAAGCTGCCAATTTAATCTGTTTTTAATGTGGGGTAAACGCCCCTTCAAGGGCGGTGTGATATGCTCATGGGCAGAAGGATAATTCTCCCGGAAAGGGGACGATCCCATGGAAATTACCTTGGAACAGGTGGAACGCCTGCGAGAAAAAGCAAACATAAGCTACGCCAGGGCAAAACAGGCCCTGGAGTACAGCGGGGGAAACCTGTTGGACGCCCTGATTTATTTGGAAGAGCAGGGAGATATTCCCCGACCGGAGGGAGCTTACTACTCTACTCGGGGCCAGACGCCCCCTGAACCCCGGACGGAGTCAGAGCAGGCGTCTGGGCTATCCCCGGAGGAAAAAAAGGAAGTGGGCAATTTTCTCCAACGCCTGCGCTATCTGATGTTGGACAACGAGTTGGAGATCTGGAGAAAAGAGCGCCCGGTGACCGCCCTTCCAGTACTCATTTTAATTTTACTGGTGGTCGTGGCCTGGTATGTGACAGTGCCTTTGCTGGTTCTGGGACTGTTTTTGGGCTTCCGTTACCGCTTTTCCGGGCCCGATCTGGAACGAGAGAGCATTAACCGGGTAATGGATAGTGTGGCAGATACTGCCGCCGACCTGGGCCGAAGAGTCATGGATGAGCTGCGCAGCCAGGGGCGGAGCGTTGGTCGTGAGGGAGAGTCGGAACAGCCCGGGGAGGTGGAACGCCGGGAGTCAGGCCAAGGACACTGTCAGGTAGAGGAGGTCAGCCGCCAGGCGGAGGAGGCGGAGCGGGAGGCTTGTGAATTGGAGCGCCGTCTGGAAGAGGACCTGTTGGGCGGTGAAGAGGATAGCCTGAAATAGAGGCTGGGGCACAGGAGGTAAGATTGCCGTGTCAGAGCGGATTTTACTCGTAGAAGACGAAGAGAAGCTGGCCCGGATGGTGGAGCTGGAGCTGAACTATGAGGGGTATCAGGTAGAGAAGGCCCTGGACGGCCGGGAGGGGCTGGAACGGGCCCTGTCGGGGGAATTTGATCTGGTACTGCTGGACATTATGCTCCCGGGCATGTCCGGGATGGAAGTGCTACGGCGGCTGCGCAAGGAGAGTCAGGTGCCTGTTATTATGCTGACCGCCCGGGACAGTGTAGTGGACAAGGTATCAGGTCTAGATCTGGGGGCGGACGATTACGTCACCAAACCTTTTGCCATTGAGGAGCTGTTGGCCCGTATTCGGGCGGCCCTGCGGGTTCGAGGTGGACGGGAGGACGCACTGCTGTGTGTGGGTCCTCTGGTAATGGACGTGGAACGGCACCAGGTTGTGGTAAAAGGGCAGGAGGTGGAGCTGACCAAAAAAGAATTTGACTTGCTGCACCAGTTGTTGGAAAACAAGGGACGGGTACTCACCCGGGAGACGCTGCTGGACAGCGTGTGGGGGTTTGATTTTGTGGGGGAGACCAACTCGGTGGATGTATATATCCGGTTTCTCCGCAGTAAGCTGGACGAAGCTTTTGGCGTCAAGCTTATCCACACCGTTCGGGGTGTGGGGTATGTAATCCGGGAGAACGATACGTAGAGGAGGCAGCGGCTTGTGGTGATTTTGTATCAATCCAACACCGGCTTTACCCGGGAGTATGCCCGCATGCTGGCAAAAGCGGAGCGGCTGAAATGTTTTGAACTGGAGGATGGCCCCCAGCCTGAGGCGGGGGCGGAAGTGTTCTATCTGGGCCCCCTGATGGCCGGACATATTGGCGGTTTGGATCAAGCGATGAAGCATTTTTCCGTCAAGGGGATATGCGGAGTGGGGATGTCTCCACCGGGAGAGGGAGTGATGCGCACGCTGCGTCGGGCCAATTACACTGCCGACTTGCCCCTGTTCTATCTCCAGGGAGGATGGGACCCGAAGAAGGTGGGATGGCTGAAGCGGCGGATGGTGGGTATGGCCACCCGGTCTATCCGCCGCGCCCTCCAGGAACGGGGCAGCCGGCGCACGGCGGAGGAGGAGCAGGGACTGAATTTTCTGCTGCGAGGGGGCAGCTATGTGGCCTATGAAAACCTGGCCCCTATTCAAAGCTGGTTGAGGGAGTGTTCTAGGTAGGCGCTGAAGAGCACGGGCCCGGCGGAAAAGGAGAGAGTTCCATGGAAAGGAAAAAACGGTTTCGTTCACCCCCTCCCGCTGACCCCATCACAGCGGTGCGGGATTCTTCCCTGGCTCTTCGGCTGAACCTGGGTTTCTTCCTCCGGCAGCTGGGCATCTTTCTGGCCATGGACCTGCTGCTGCTTTTTCTGGCCACTCTGGGGCTGATTGTCTATGCGGAAACCCGCTGTGCTGATGTGGCCGCTTTGGTGCAACTGCGGGGAGTTCCTACTCAGGAGGCCCTGGCATGGATGGAGGCCAGCGACTACACCATCCAGCCTCTGGAGCGGAAACCTGAGGGGTTGGAACTGCCGGCTATCTCCTGGCTGCCAGTCCGGGAGGAGACGGCTGACGGGCTGCGCAGTTGGAATATCACTCAGTATTACCGGATAGAGCTATACAGCGGGGAGAGTCCCTATGCTATTGAGGTGAATATAGGAGGGATTTTCCGAACCTTATATTGGGCTGGAGCTGCGCTGCTGGTATGTGAGGGGCTGAGCCTGGTTTTCGGCCTGTTCCGCAGCAAGCGGGCCATCCGAAAAGTGCTGCGGCCCATTCAGGAGCTGGCCAGCGCTGCTGTCCGCCTCAATTCTGCAACCCATATGTCCCGGCAGGAGTTGGAGAATCTGACCGGCGAGCTGGGTAAAATTAACGCGGGACATCTGGACAGCCGCATTCAACTGCCCGCTACCCAAAAGGAGCTGCGGGCTTTGGCCCAGGCCATTAACGACATGTTGGAGCGAGTGAACCGGGCCTACAGCACGCAGATGCGCTTTGTCTCCGACGCCAGCCATGAGCTGCGTACTCCCATCGCTGTGATCCAGGGCTATGCGGCCCTATTGGATCGGTGGGGCAAGTCTGACCCGGAAGCCCTTCAGGAGTCCATCGATGCCATTCGTTCCGAGACCGCCTCCATGGAGCGACTGGTGGAGCAGTTGCTGTTCTTGGCCCGGGGGGACAACAACTCCCAGCCGGTGAAGAAGGAAGCCTTGGATCTGACCGCCTTGGCAGGGGAGGTACTGCGGGAGGAGGAGATGATACATCCCCAAAGAAGTTTTCTGCCGCGGTGGGGAGAGCAGCCTGTGGTAGTGCGGGCGGATCCCGGCCTTATCAAGCAGGTAATGCGTATCCTAATGGACAATGCGGTGAAATACAGCCCCGCCCAAGGGCGGATTTATCTGCGGGTGAGCCAGAGCCAGGGCTGTGCCCGGGTGACGGTTCAGGATGAGGGAGCGGGGATTCCGGCTGAGAGTGTCCCCCATATCTTTGAGCGGTTTTACCGCGCAGACTGCTCCCGGGATCGGAAGACCGGAGGGACAGGGCTGGGTCTGGCTATTGCCCTGTGGATTATAGAGCGCCATGAGGGGTGGTTTGAGGTAGTCTCCCGCACAGGCGTGGGCACCCGCATCGCCTTTCTCATTCCCCTGGCACCGGTTCAGGAGGAAGCCCACAACAAAAGATGAAAAGAGAGGAGAACTTGTCTCTCCTCTCTTTTTTATATTTTATATGTGAATGCGCTCAATGCCTTCCACGGCTTGCTGGACCATGGTCTCAACATCCAGCTTTTCCTCTGCCAGCTCCACCTCACCGGGAAGGGGTCGCAGGCGGGGGTGGCGGGGAGTGAAGACAGTGCAGCAGTCCTCATAGGGCAGGATAGAGGTATCAAAGGTGCCAATCTTACGGGCAATCTGGACAATCTCCTCCTTATCCAGCCCCACACAGGGTCGCAGGATAGGTATGTCTGCCACTGCTCCGGTGACCGCCATGGCCTCCATGGTCTGACTGGCTACCTGACCAAGACACTCGCCGGTTACCAGAGCTTTTGCCCCGCAGCGCTGGGCCACCTGTTGAGAGATCCGCATCATAAAGCGGCGCATGATAATGGTAAACAGTTCCTCCGGGCAGGAGCGGCGCAGCTCCTCCTGAATGGCGGTGAAGGGGACCACATGGACAGTAAGATGGCCGCACCAAGGGGTGAGGAGGCGAGCCAGCTCCAGTACCTTTTCTTTGGCCTGGGGAGAGGTGTAGGGGTAGGAAAAGAAGTGTACCATCTCCAGTGCCACCCCCCGTTTGGCAATCATCCAGGAGGCGACCGGGGAGTCGATGTCCCCGGACAGCAGGGCCACCGCCCGTCCATTTATGCCTACAGGCAACCCCCCCGCCCCTGGATCGGGATCGGCGTGAACGAAGGCGGCGTAATCCCGGATTTCCACGTAGACGGTGAGCTCCGGATGGTGTACGTCCACCTGCAGGTTGGGGTAGAGCTCGTCCAGCTCCCCGCCCACATACTGGCTGAGCTGGATAGAGGTCATGGGAAAAGTCTTGTCTGCCCGCTTGGTTTCCACCTTAAAGGTATGAGCGGTTTTCAGCCGCCGATCCAGATACTCCCGGCAAGCGGCCAGAATGGCATCCTTATCTTTCTGGCAGGCCCGGGCCCGGGACAGCCCTACTACGCCAAAGACTTTCTTCATAGCCTCCCAGGCTCCATCCATGTCGCAGTCCTCTTTCATGGGCTCCACATAGGTGGTGGATTGTCGGGTATAGACCCGGAATTGTCCAAAACCGTTGAGGCGGCGGTGAATATTGGCCTGGAGCTTATCCTCAAAAGCGCGGCGGTTCAGGCCCTTCAGAACCAGCTCCCCCAGTTTAAGCAAAATCATTTCATTCATTGGTATCCAGCAGTCCTTTCTCTTTTGGAAACGGGGTGTCTCAAAGGATTATAACGGCCCCCCGGGGAAATGTCCAGTCGGGGTTACCGCCGCAGATACTCCGGCGGGCGATACTGAAGAGCCTCGGCCAGATGCTCGGAGCGGATATCCGGGCTCTCATCCAAATCGGCAATGGTACGGGCTACCCGCAAAATCCGGTCATAGCTCCGGGCGGTAAGACCCATGCGGTCAAAGGCACTGCGCATCAGCTGCTGGCTCGCCGCGTCCAGGGTACAGAAGCGGTCCAATCCCTCCCGGTCCAGGCGGGCATTGCATAAAGTGCCCTCTCCGCGGGACATTTGCATGGCCCGGGCCCGGTTCACCCGTTGCTTGATATGGGAGGAGGGCTCGCTATATTCCCGCTGAGACAGCTCATCAAAGTCCAGGGCCTCCACCTCCACAAACAGGTCGATTCGATCCAGAAGGGGGCCGGAGAGACGGGAGAGGTACTTTTTTACTTCACTTTCGGTGCATTGGCACCGGCCGGAGGGATGGCCGTACCAGCCGCACCGGCAGGGGTTCATAGCACACACCAGCATAAACCGGCTGGGGTAAGTCATAGTGCCGGCGGCCCGGGAAATTTGGATCTCTCCGTCTTCCAGGGGCTGGCGCAGCACCTCCAGTACCTCCTTGGGAAACTCAGGCAGTTCATCCAGGAAGAGTACGCCATTGTGGGCCAGGGAGATCTCCCCGGGCCGGGGATTGGAGCCGCCCCCGGCCATTCCCATAGGGGAGACGGTGTGGTGGGGGGAGCGAAAAGGGCGCTGATCAATGAGAGGGTGCTGGGGAGAGGTGAGCCCCATGACCGAGTGAATGCGGGTCGTTTCCAAGGCCTCCTGGCGGGTCATGTCGGGAAGAATGGAGGGGAGGCGGCGGGCAAGCATGGACTTACCTGAGCCGGGCGGGCCGGAGAGCAGCACGTTGTGGCTGCCGGCAGCCGCAATTTCCAAGGCACGTTTGGCCGGCCCCTGCCCTTTTACCTGGGAGAAGTCAGGACACGAGACGTCATTTCCTTCCTGGCTCCAGAGCGGGGCGGGAGAGATGGGCGCCTCCCCCGTCAGATGCCGCACCAGTTGAGCCACATCCCGCACAGGATAGACCGTGGGCCCCTGGGCCAAAGTGGCCTCGGCGGCATTGTCCTGGGGTACATACAAAGCCTGGATACCCGACTCTTTGGCCGCCATAGCCATGGGGAGCATCCCGGCGCAGGGCCGCAGCTGCCCTGACAGCGACAGCTCCCCAACCAGGGCACAGGGAAGGTCAGGCATCCGCAATTGTCCCCCAGCACACAAAATGCCCACCAGGATGGGCAGGTCATAGAGTGTGCCCACTTTCTTTAAATGAGCGGGAGCCAGGTTGACGGTGATACGGCTGACAGGAAAGGAAAAGCCGCAGTTCTTAATGGCGGAGCGTACCCGCTCTCTGGCCTCATTGACAGCGGTATCGGGCAGACCCACTACAGTAAAGGCGGGCAGACCGCCCGACAGGTCGCACTCCACTGAAACCGGATAGCCGGTTACACCGTGCAGACCCAGAGAACGGACCGAGTATACCATAGCGGAAACCTCCTTCCATCCATACCAAAAAATTCTTCCAATTTATCCTTATTTTACTTGTTTTGCCGTCGGATTGCAAGATACCTGGCAGGAGAGGGGACTGGCAGTGGGGCAAAGCGAAGGGCGGGTAGACAGGATGGAGATAAAAGCTGTACGCCCTGCCATACAAAATATAATTTTTTACATATATTAAATTAAAAAGAAAAAGACAGAAAAATTTCACTTCTTCTGATTTACAAATAAAGAAAAAAGTGATAGACTATTCCACGTTGAAATGCCTGCCCGCTCCCTGCTTCTCAGGGGGCGGCGCTGTCATGCAAAATTATAGCAAAATAGCTATAATGATTATAACAGAATTCCGTGAGGAGCGGGGCTGGGCAGCGGAAGGGCAGTACCTTGTGGATAATGGACAGGCGGAACTCCGCCGTCCCGCCAAAATAAGCAAGAAAGTAGGGAACTCTATGGCAAGAAAGTTCAAAACCATGGACGGCAACAATGCGGCCGCATATGTCAGCTACGCCTTTACCGAAGTAGCCGGCATTTATCCCATTACTCCGTCCAGCCCCATGGCTGACTACGTGGATCAGTGGGCAGCTCAGGGACAGAAGAATATCTTTGGCACCACGGTGAAAGTGATTGAGATGCAGTCTGAGGCCGGTGCTGCCGGCACTGTCCACGGCTCCCTCAATGCGGGCGCCCTGACCACTACTTACACGGCTTCTCAGGGCCTGCTGCTGATGATCCCCAACATGTACAAGATCGCCGGCGAGCTGCTGCCCGGGGTCTTCCATGTGTCCGCCCGTACTGTGGCCGCCCAG
>CALWYD010000115.1 GCA_944385675.1 uncultured Oscillospiraceae bacterium | reverse complement strand
GGCAAAGAAGGCCACATTGCGCAGAGCGGCTTCCTCCCACCCGGTTCCCTTGAGCACATCATAGTACTGCTGAGCCGTTTCCAGCATACTGCGGCTCAGAGATGC
This sequence comes from uncultured Oscillospiraceae bacterium, assembly GCA_944385675.1. Lineage (GTDB taxonomy): Bacteria > Bacillota > Clostridia > Oscillospirales > Oscillospiraceae > Lawsonibacter. The sequence continues at coordinate 2,695 of CALWYD010000115.1, read as the reverse complement.
CAAATCCACGGAGAGATAATTTTTCTCTGTGCGGTTGAGCAGCAGGCTGAAGTACAGGTGGTAGGTGTGCATCATGGAGTCCACCGTAATGAAATTGGGCAGCTGATAATAGCGATTATTCTCATAGGTTTCAAAGAATTCGTTAGCATAGCTGGGGGTTACCACAAACAGGTTCTCAGCCAGCTTTGCCATCTCCCCGTCGGTGAGATAGAACCGGCTGATATTCATCACATTGGATAAATCACTGTTCACCTGATAGGCAGGCACAGACGGGGTAACTCCCTCCCCTTCCAGACCGCTGAAATCCAGCAGGCTCATACGGGCCATGGGCTCTGCAGAAGGGCTGCCGTCCATATTTCCATTGGATCCGTTCAGGCTCCCGCCGTACTTTGCTCCACAGCCGCTGACCAGCAAGAGCAGCAGGGCAGCAGTCAGAGCTGTCGCCAAAATCCGTCTCCCCACCCCGGTATTCGAGACACGCAAAGAATATCGTTTCATCCGTCTTCCTCCCTTTCAGAAAATGTTTCCCCGTTTCATCCTCAGTGTATCACGGCAAAATGGCAGCGTCTATAGGGAAATGGAAAGAATGCCACATCCCCGCAAGAATCATTGCATTCTTTCCTGCTGCCGGTAAAAACACATACAGAGCTGACCATTTGCAGCGGTCAGCCCTGTATGCCTTATCCCTTGTCGCTTGCCTTGTGCCGGGCCATCCAGCAAACCTTTGGCCCATTAAGGAGTGATGGCCCATACCCGGGCCGGCAAGCCGGTAGCTCCCTCGATCCGCGGATAGGACACCACCACTACCGCGCCGGCAGGGGCCACCTGATCCAGATTGCTCAGCAGCTCCACCTGGAGTTTCCCCATTTTCAGTACATAGCGCTCACAGGCCAAATCCCCCGCCTCCGCAGCCAGGACAGAGGCGTCCGTGTCGATCGTCTCATGGCCGTTGGCCGCGGCGGAGCGAACCTCATAGAGGTACCGGAGTGCCTCCAGTGACCAGCCCGGACAGTTCTCCCCGCCATCCGCATCGAAATTGGACAGGGCATTCATGTCCGGCCAGCGGCGGCTCCAGTCCGTGCGCAGGGCAACAAAGGCGCCGTCAGGAATCTGGCCGTGTTTTTCCTCATAGGCCCGGATATCCTCCACAGTAACGGCATAGTGGACATCCTGCTTCACCTTTTCACTCACGTCAATCACGCACAGAGGAAAGACCAGCTGCTCCACGCCATAGGCCTCGGACAAAAGGCCATCAGGAACAAAGTGGCCGGGGAAATCGATATGGGTGCCAAACTGCCCAGGGAACTTAAAGGTCTGGATCAGGCAATGCAGCATCTCGTTTCCCCAGTCGTACACGGTCTTGGACAGCTCCACCGAGCCGTCAGGGATACCTGCCCAGTAGGGACTCTGGTTATTCAGCGAGTGGGACAGCTCCACCCAGCGGTACTTCCGGGCGTTTTCCAGTGCCTGCCAAAGCTCGTACATAGCGTGATCCTCCTTTTCTTCCTTCTGTATCATCACGATTCTGCGGGGTAGCTATGTCCCATGATACCATCTCCCCGGTGCTAACGCAAGAGCCAGTGGACGTCTCCCCTGTCCGCAGGGAAAAAAAGCCCTCTGATGCTGCCCGGTTAAGGGCGGCATCAGAGGGCTTTTCCCTTCCGTTGAACATAGAGCCAGCTCAGTAGTTGCGCCGGATATTCTGCCCGGTGTCCGCCACATGGTCATACATGATGGCTTTGGCCAGCTCTCCATCTCCAGCCTTGATGGCATCCACAATCTTCCGGCTGGAGGTAATGGACTGCACACGGATATCCGGGCTGACATCCGTGGACAGGTTCATCATTACCAGCAGATCCTCGATCGCCCGGAGCATCTCCGTCATAAACCGGTTCTTGGAGCAGGCGGCAATGGCCATATGGAACTCCAGATCTGTGCTGTGGAACTCCAGGGGAGAAACCTCCATGCTGTCGGCAATGCGCCCATAGGCCTTCTCCAGCGCATCCAGGTCTTCCGGAGTGGCATTCTGAGCAGCCAGCATGGCCAGCTGGGGCTCCAGGAGGAGCCGGGTGTCGATCAGCTCGTTAAAGGAGAACCGTTTGAGCAGATGGGTATTTTTGAAATGCTCAGAAATCAGCTTTACCGAGTCATTGAGGTAGGTGCCGTCGCCGCAGCGGATCTCAATCAGCCCCATGGTCATCAAGGAGCGCATGGCCTCCCGCAGCGTCGGGCGGCTGACGCAGAGGATCTCAGCCAATTCTTTTTCAGAGGGCAACTTTTCCCCTGGACGAAATTTCCCCTCTTCAATCATGGTCAGGATCTGATCAATAATCATTTCCGCCATGGTGGCTTTTTTGATTTTCTTCAAGCCGTTGGTCATGTCATTCTCCCCTTTCTCCCATCCGTCGGACAACGCGCAACAGATCTCAGGGCATATATCAATAGAATTCAATAGAATAAATGGAGCAAGCCTCGCTTCCCCACGGGGCAAATTCACCGATAAAAGCTGTACAGATATCCGTCCTGGTCATACTGAGGCTGGCGGAAATCCCCCACAGTCTCTGCCACACCGGCCTGGCACAATTTTTCCCACAAGGGGCGGGAAACCCAGAATTTCGACAGTTCAAGGGAATTCTTGGCCCAGAGGATATCCAGCTCCTCCGGCTTTCGCGGGGAGAGCGTCTGCAGGCAGGCC
>CALWYD010000114.1 GCA_944385675.1 uncultured Oscillospiraceae bacterium | reverse complement strand
CCAATCAGAGGCGCGGTATCAGGCACCAGCAGGATGACAAAGATGGTCACCGCAATGGGGAAGATGATCTTCTCGGTCTTGGACACGGTGCGCAGCTGCGTCATCTTGACCTTGCGCATCTCCTTGGTGGTAAGTAGCTTCATAACCGGGGGCTGAATCATGGGGATCAGCGCCATGTAGGAGTAAGCTGCAATGGCGATGGCAGGCAACAGCTCCGAGGCCAGTTTAGATGCCGTCAAAATTGCTGTGGGGCCGTCCGCGCCACCAATAACGCCAATGGCTGCAGCCTCAGCAGGATTAAACTCAATCAGGCCGCCGGTGATGGGGCCCAGCGCCAGAGCCAGCAGGAAGGCGGTGAAGATGCCCAGCTGAGCGGCAGCGCCCAGCAGCAGAGACAGGGGGTTGGCCAGCAGAGGACCAAAGTCTGTCATTGCTCCTATCCCCATAAAGATGATAGAGGGATAGATGGCATACTCAACACCCTGATAGAGTACCCACATAAAGCCCACCGTGCTTCCAGACGGTGCATTCAGCAGTCCGGTCAAAGGCAGGTTGGCCAGCAGCATACCAAAAGCAATGGGAACCAGCAGCAAGGGCTCAAAGCCTTTGGCAATACCCATGTAGAGCAGGAGGCAGGCGATTGCCAGCATAACCACCTGACGCCAGTCAGTGGGCAGAGCAGCGAAGCCGGACCCTGCAAAAATCTTACCTAAAACTTCTCCAAAGAATCCCATACTTCACCCTCCTTTCAGCCGATTGTGACCAGCAGGTCATCGGTGTTAACAGTGGTACCCACCACGGCGGCTATGGACTTGACAGTGCCGTCCACGGGAGCGGAAACCTCGATTTCCATCTTCATGGCCTCCAGCACCACCAGCACGTCCCCGGCCTTCACGCTCTGGCCCACAGAACATTCTACCTTAAAAATGTTGCCCGGCATGGGGCTGTTCACCGCAGTCTCACCGGCAGCGGGAGCCGCAGGAGCCGGAGCAGGCGCAGCTGCAGGTGCGGGAGCAGGCGCCGGTGCAGGAGCGGCAGCTGCCGGAGCGGCGGCCACCGGAGCGGCAGGAGCCACATTGGTAATCCGGAAGGAGTTAGGGCTCATGCCCGACTCCTCAGCAATGGCAGACATCATCACCGCCACCAGTTCCCCTTCGTCCACCGCAGGAGCGGCAGGCTTGGGTGCAGGCGCGGGCGCAGCCTTGGGCGCGGGCTTGGCTGCAGCAGGAGCCGCAGCCGTCTTGGCCTGCTCCACAGAGTTGACCAGCTTAGAGATCACAATGATGACCAGGGCCAGAATGGCCAGCATCATAAAGACCACAATCATACCGCACACGGCGACCATCAGGGCCTCAGGTACGGTAAGAGGAGTAAAGGGATCCAAAATCGCAATATCTGGATTTGGCATAGACTATGACCCTCCCTATTAGCCCAGAGTGACCAACAGGTCGTCGGTGTTGACGGTGGTACCCACCACAGCAGCCACGGACTTGACGGTGCCGTCCACAGGAGCAGAGACCTCGATCTCCATCTTCATGGCCTCCAGCACCACCAGTACGTCTCCAGCCTTCACGCTCTGGCCTACGGAGCACTCTACCTTAAAGATATTGCCGGGCATGGGGCTGTTCACCGCAGTTTCACCGGCAGCAGGGGCAGGGGCGGCGGTGGGAGCCGGCGCAGCTGCAGGAGCGGGAGCAGCCACGGGGGCGGGGGCCGGAGCGGGAGCGGCCACGGGGGCGGCAACCACCGGAGCGGCGACGGCAGGGGCGGCAGCGCCGATCTTCTCAACGCTCACGCTGTAAACCTTGCCGTTGACAGTGACATTGTAATTCATAGCTTCTTTTCCCCTTTACAATATAGTCAGCCCAGATCGGTCTATGGGCCACCGGGGGCTGGCCCATTTCCCGGTCTGGAGGCACCCCCCATCCAAGGTCTGGGCGAATGCCGAAATTAGTGGTATTATAGCATTTTCCGCGCGGGAGTGTCAAGGTTCCTTCCCCGGACCTTCCCACTTCTGAACGCAGCCTTTACAGTACGTCCGCAAAGGCCTGGATGGCGGTGCTGGCCTGGCCAAAGTCCCGCATCTGCTGGTCAATACCCAGTTTGATATGGGGAATACCGGCGTCATCCAGCGCCTTCTTCAGATAGGGATACTCCATCTCCTCCGGATCACAGAACTGCTGCATAAACAGTACCAGGCCCTGGGCGCCGGACTTCTTTACCAGATCCACCACATAGTCGGCCCGGCGGTTCTGGTTGGAATGCTCATCGTAGAGCAGTACATCATAGTCCTGATCAGCAAACTGCTGGGCCAGAGCCATCATGGGGTCGCCGGTCTCGGCAGCATCCACCCGGATGGCGCGGCTCTCGTGGGCCACGTCATCGGCGGCAATGGCAATCTTGTTGTCATCAAAGATCTGCAGCAGCTTGGGGTTGTCGCAGATGATGCCGGAGGTGACCACTTTCCGGCCCTTCCAGGGCTGGACAGGCAGCGCGGAGAGCTGGGCGTTAAGGGCTTCCAGCTTCTGGGCATAGGCAACCGGCTCCATAAACCAGGCAGCGCGCAGCACCGCAGAGCGGGTGACGGCAGAGATTGTCTCGGGGTGCTCCCCGGCCAGCTTCACAAACTCCCGGCGGGCAGCCCGGTTGCGGTTCATCACCTTGATGGCCTCCCGCAGGGCCTCATCGGTAATGGCAGACCCGGATATCTTCTCCAGTTCCGCCTTCACGTGGTTGTACTGATCCATGGTAAACTGCAGGCCGAAGGAGGGCTTGCGGTTCTGGGGATGAGCCAGGAAGATACAGGGCAGCTTTTCGCTCATAGCCACCCGAATATTCTGGCTCATGGGCCGCAGGGTGTCACAGATGGTGGGGGTGATAATTCCATCCAGTTGATCCAAGGTGCCGTCCAGCAGCATCTCCAGCGCCAGCTGGGCGATGGTGCAGTAGAAGGTGGCGCAGTACTCCTTGGCCATGGAGATGGTCTTGCTGTTGCTGCCCCAGATGCCCATAGGCACCATGCCGGCGGCCACTACCAGTTCCACAGGTGCATAGTAGGGCAGCACCCCGATGACCTTCTTCCCCTCCTGCTTGTACTGAGACAATACCCGGTAGGGGTGCTGGGAAATTTCTTTAAACTCGTTCAGCATTACCTCGGTGCTCATTTCCCTTCGGCCTCCTTATTTGCCATATTAGCCTCCATGGCCTCTACCAGGCCCTGAACGCGGGTCATATACTGGGCCTCGTTAAAGTTACGGGGATCGGCCTGGTCGCCGTCAAAGCCTGCGCAGGGCACGCCCAGATCCTTGGTGAAGCGGCGCTGCATCTCCGCCATATAGCCGGACCAGGGCTTGCAGGAGCGGTTGTAGTGAACCAGCACGCCGTCCACCTTGTTGTCCCGACAGATACCCTCACGCCAGTCCACACCCTGTTCAATACACACGGAGTTGGGGGCCTTGTAGTAAGCCCGGGCCATCTCGTCCATGTTGTTATATACAAACCCAAAGGCGGGGGCGTACACTACCGCGGTGACGTTGACACCGTTGGCCTTCAAGGGCTTAAACAGGTTGGGCAGCTTGGGCCAGCAGGGGATGCCCTCGAACATAACGCGGAACTTCTCGGGGAAGGGGGTGGTGGAAGTACCGTTCTTCACAGCCTCGGCCAGATCCTGCTCCAGCAGTTCAAAGGCCTCGGCGGCCTCTACCTTGCCCCGGGCGGTGACCACGTCTGCCATGTGATTGAAGAGGTCAAATCCGCTGTAGGGGGCGGGCTTGTACTGCAGGTAATCGCACACCCGCAGCCAGGCCTTGGCGGTGCGGTTGGCGTTTTCGCAAGCGTGTTCAAACTTCTTCTCGTCAAACTTCTTCCCGGTAATCTGCTCCAGCTGATGGATAGCGGCGTCAAACTGAGCGCGGCCATAGGCCACGTTGGTGTCGTGGACATCCACGGTGTTGTTATAGGGAATGTCGATCATAATAAGGGGGATGTTGCGCATGCGGGCAATGTTCTCATACCACTTGGTCATGCAGTTGCAGATATTGTTGCAGCACAGCACAAAGTCGGGCTGAGGCATGCGCATCTGGCGGTACGGCTTGATGGCCTCCCGGCGGAAATTCTTGTAGGCAATCTCCTTCTCCGTGGTCTCGGGCAGCGCCTCGATCTCATAGATGTCATCCAGCACAGTGTAGGGCTGCATGGTCTTGGGATCCTTCTTGGGCTTCCCGGTCTCAGGATCGATGACCACATTGCCGTTCTCATCCTTCAGGGGTTTCCCGGTGCTGGGATCGATGATAAACTCCAGCGTCTCAGGGTCAAATTTCCGGGACGCCCGCTTGCCGGCGGCGTAGGCCAGGCTGATACGGGCGTATCCGCAGATGTCGTTGTCAAAGCCCAGATCCTCGGCTGCCTTGCACATAATCTCGCCGTCCCGGTTGGCCGCAATGCCGGCGGCCTGGTTTTCCGGGTACATGACATTCAAATCAAAGGCTTCAGCCAGCTCGCAGGGGAACTTGGAGCTGGACCAGCCCACCAGTTTCCCCTCGGCATGAGCTTTGCGGGCGTCAGCGTAGACGTCCTCAACGACCTTGCGCAGGGCCTTTACGCCGGGACTTACTTCTTTCGCCATTGTTCATTTCCTCCTCACTGGAAAATCAATATTGTTTGTTGTTTATCCTCTGGAAACACGCCAACTCCGGCCCTCGCCAACCCGACAGCACCCTGCCAAGCAGGCAAAGGCCCCTCTGCTCATCCATTCTCCCATGGTCTCCTACCATGGGTTAGCGGAGCAACAGGGCAAACGGGAGCTATAACAGTCCCAAACTGGGCTTATGTTATCCCTTTTGCTCCTTCTGGTACTTCTGATAGGCAAACAGCGCCGCCCCCAGGGCCCCGTTATACTGGGTCAGGGGAGAGGTGTAGATGATGTGTCCCAGTTCCTCCTCCAGGGCTTTCACCACACCGGTATTCTGGGCCACGCCGCCGGTCATGACCACCTGATCCCGTACGCCCACCCGGTGGGCCAGGCCGGCCACCCGGCTGGCCACGGAGTGGTGGATGCCGTTGATAATGTCCCGCTTGTCGGTGTCCTGGGCCAGCTGGCTGATGACCTCGCTCTCGGCGAAGACGGTGCAGGTGGAACTGATCTCCACTTTTTTAGTGGATTGTGCCCCCAGGGCACCCAATTCCTCCACCTTCACCTCCAGTACCCGGGCCATCACGTCCAGGAACCTTCCGGTGCCGGCAGCGCACTTGTCGTTCATCACAAAGTTGGTCATGACGCCGTTTTCAATCTGGAGGATCTTCACGTCCTGGCCCCCGATGTCCACCACCGTGTGTACGTCGGGAAAGAGAAAGCTGGCCCCCTTGGCGTGACAGCTCAGCTCGCTCATCTGCTGATCGGCCAGCTCCAGCATGGAGTTGCGGCCGTAACCAGTAGCCAAAATGAATGCCATATCTTCCTTCGTCTTGCCCGCGTTCTCCAGCACTTGGGCAATGGCCCGCTGAGGCCCGCTGGTACCGGCGCCCACTGCTACCAGAGACTTGCTGACAATCTCGTGGCCATCGGCCAGCATCACGCATTTGGAGGCGGTGGAGCCGATATCAATTCCTAAGGTAAAAACGCTCATACTCTGATGTCTCTCCATCTTTTGAAGGTCTCGGGGCAAAATACCGCCCCGGCTTATGCACCCAATTTGCCCGCCTTACCGAAATAGGCCGCCGAAAATAGACAGGAAAATGGGATTGTAGATGTCATCGATGATGACAGCAAAAGCGGGGTAGAACACCCACGCCACATGGTGGTAACCATATGCGTCCATCACAGCCTTCTCATTGGCCACCGCGTTGGGTCCGGAACCGCATCCCCAACCACAGTTGCCTGCTGCCATTACAGCTGCACCATAGTTCCGACCAAACAAGTTATAGGAGATAAAAATGGCAAACAGGGCCATCAAAATCGCCTGAACCAGCAGAATAACTCCCATCTGGCCAGCCACAGACAGCAACGCGGTAATGTCAATGGTCATTAGTACCAAAGCCAGATACAACTCCAGGAACATATGCTCAATGGCATCCACCTCAGGGGTATAGAAGCGAATGTTGGCCGCCTCCATCACGTTGCGACCGATGGCGCCGGCAAACAGGCAGCCGATAAACTTGGGCATTTCGATTTTCGGAATGTTGTCCAGCAGGCAATATACGGGCATGCCAAGAGCCGCTAGGAGCAGCAGCATAGCAAACATGGACACCATACGGCTGTTGCTAAGCAGGGGCGCGCTGCCCGAGGACTCAGCCTCCGGCTTGTCGTTGGGGTCGGCCTTCAGACCGTGGCGGGCAATGAGGTAGGCTGCCACCGGGCCGCCAATGAGGGAACCCATAATATTGCCCATGGTGCCGGCCGTAACGCCCACAGCTCGGGCGCCGGCGACGCCCCAGGACTCAAAGGTGTCTCCGAAAGAGGCTGCCGTACCCACTCCGCCGGACATAGCGGCCGAGGAGCACTGCAAAGCCAGCAGGGGATGCATCCCTACCAGGTTGCCCACCAGAACACCCACAAGATCCTGCACCGTGATCAGCAGGCAGGCCGCAAAGGCCACCTTGATCGCCAGCTTTCCGCCGGCCTTCTTCAGCATTTTGGCGCTGAAGCCAAAGCCTACACACAGGAAAAACAGGTTCTGACAGAGATCCTGGATGGTGGTTACGTCAAATTCGATCGCCAGAATCCCGCTCCCCTTCACCAGTGCAATCACGATGGCTACCAGCAGACCGGACACCACTGGGGCCGGAATGGCAAACTTCCGCAGCAGCCCGCTGTGGCTGACCAGGGCATGCCCCAGGAAAATGACAAGCGCGGCAATGCCCAGTGAGGTCAGGTACTCCACTTTAAAGGACGCCACTGCCCCCTCTGCCGCCGGCGTAAAGCTCCCAAAATACGATAAAATTTTTTCTCCCATTGGGATGTTCTCCTTTCCATGTTCCAAAATACAGTACTATATAGCAAATTTTTCTGCAGTTTGTCAATGGAAAAAATACTAACCCCGGCCACTTCCCGCTCTGCTTTTCTGCTTCAGACTACCGCTCACGATAAGGTAATCTCCTTACGGCGCAAGCTCTTACAACATTTCGTCATTTTGACGGCGGTCTTTGCCCGGCGGAGGAGATCCTCCTTCGCCGGGCAAAAGCAACATGCTTATTTTTTAAAGGTGTCGTAGTCCTTAATGGTTCTGGGCAGCAGCATCTGATGGAAGGGGCAGATGCTCTCGGGATTCTGGTAACATGCGTCAGTGAAGGCCACGACGTAGTTGCGCATCATGGGCAGATCCACTACCTCGTCCACCAGGCCGGCCTGGGCACAGAACAGGGGCTTGGACTTAACGTCGTAGTCATCAATGAGGGCGTTCATCTTATCGATGGTGGGCTGCAGATCCTTACCCGCCTTCTGATCCTTGGCCAGACGGCCGGTATACATGGCATTGGCGGCAGTCTTACCATTCATTACGTTGATTTCAGTGGCAGCAGTGCCCAAGGTAAAGGCGTTGTTGTCGTTGCCCTGAGGGCCGCCCAGCACATAGTGAGCTGCAGCAGTGCCCCGGCGCAGGGTGATCTCCATCATGGGCAGCTTGCTGGTCTGGATGGAGTAGATAAGAGACTGGCCCAGACCCAGCAGCTCGGCCACCTCAGCGTCATCCCCCACGTCAATGCCGGTGGTGTCCTGGATCCACACCATGGGCACCCGGTCGCGGGCGCACAGGGTGACAAACTCGTTCATCTTAATGAGGCCCTGGCGGTAGAGTTTTCCGCCTGCGCCCATGGCCTGGCCGTACTTCTCCATCTTGTACTCCGGGTAGTTGGCAAACACGCCCTGCTGGTTAGCCACCACGCCCACCAGAAGGCCATCCACCTTAGCAAGACCGGTAATCATCTCAGGACCGTAGCCCTTCTTATATTCCATGAACTGGCTGCCGTCGAAGAGGCGGCCCAGAACCGAATACATGTCATAGGGGCGGTTCTTATTATTTAGCACCAGGTCGTACAGCTCTACATCGGACATGGCGGGAGACTGGGGCGTATCCACGCGGAAGAACTCCAGATCGTAGGAGGGCAGCATATCCACATACTTCTTAATGCCCTCAATGACCCCCTCCTGAGTGGCGTACACCTCCCGGAAGAATCCAGTCTGCCCAAAGTGAATAGAGACAGAGCCCGGCGGGTCTGCCCGCAGGCCCTTGGTGGCCTCGATCTGGGCCAGGGCAGCCTCCATATCCACGTGGGGCTTGGGGTTCATGCCGCCCACAATACCGGCGCCGCCCACAGCCATATTGGCTTTCTCATGGGCAATGAGAATGGTGGGGCTGATGGAGTGGTAGCCGCCTCCGGCGGGATTGGTGCCGTGGATGCCCACGATGACGGGAATACCCATCTGGTTAAGTTCAGAGTTGCGATAGAAGGGGGTGCCACCGCCCCGACGGTTGGGATACACCTTCTCCTGCTGATCCAGCTCCACGCCGGCGCACTCCAGCAGATAGATGAGAGGGATGCGCAGCCGTTTGGCTGTGTCACTGCCCCGCAGCAGGTTGTCCGCCTGGCCGGGCACCCAGGTGCCCGCGTGCTTCTTATTGTCGGAGGCAATGATGACACACCACTTGCCGTTGACCCGGCCTAGCCCCTTAATAATAGAGGTGGAACCGTTCTTATTGTGCTCGGGATTATAAAGGCTGTTCAGGGGGCACCAGGTGCCCTCATCCACCAACAGGCTCACCCGCTGCATAGCAGTGAGCTGGCCCTTGGCGTTCATGTCCTCATCGGACTTGCCGGCGGACAGAGCGTCTACAATATGGGCATGAATATCGTCCTCAATGGCCCGCAGCTCCGCCACGTTCTCTGCGTTGGGGCGTACGGCCTTGCCCACTACAGGCATGTTCTGAAAATACCGGGGCATGGAATAGTTACCCAATGTCAGTTCCTCCTAATCTTTTTGTTGGTTGTCCTTCAGGCCCAGTTCTTACTCCTTAGGCACCTTGATGAAAGCCTGGCCGGGGTCAATTTCTTCCCGGATAAGCTTGATGATGTCCGGACCGGGGCCTTCCATCAGCTCAGCACGGGACACATCCACCTCAAAGCCGGTGTTCTCCTGCACCATCTCAGGGCTGGAGAAGGGGTAGTAGTAGGCCAGGTACATCCGCTTGGTCTTCTCGTCAAACTTCATAATGCCCAGGTCGGTGACCACCATCTGGGGACCGCGGTTGCCGGGCAGGCCTACCTTCTCACGGCCGCCGGGGCCATCCATCCAGCCGCAGGAGGTGATGTAGTCAATCTGCTCCATAAAGCGGCGCTTCTGGTGCTGCATCATGATAATAGTGTTGCAGTAGGTGGCAATGCCGTTGGCGCCGCCGGAACCGGTGAAGCGGGTCTGGGGCTTGACATAGTCGCCCTTACCGTAGATGCAGGTGGAGTTGACGTTTCCGTAGGGGTCAATCTGGGCGCCGCCGATGAAAGCCACCAGGCGGTCAGCGTCGTGGAGCCACTCGTTGGCCTCAAAGCCGATGAAACGTACATTGGGCCACTGCACGGCGCAGTGGGCCATGAAGCGGTTATCGCCCACGGAGCGGGGCACCCCCACGGGGGAGCAGTCCATCAGGCCGCTCTCCACAATGGGGTGGCAGGAAGGGCACACCGCCCGCTTGGGCGGGGAGGCGCCGATCAGCGGAAGGCCGGTACCCACGATGACAATCTGGTTCTCCTTGATATTCTTGGCAATGGCGTACGCCTGCATCTCCTGCTTGGTGTATTTTGTATAGTCAGACATTTCAATTCTCCTCCCTGCGTTTTAGTGTCTGGTGGAGTAGCCCAGGTGGGGCTCATTCTTCAGCCGCATCAGGCGGGAGCCGCCCACCTTATCCAGCAGCTCATCGTGGTCCTTCACGCTATAAACCCACTTGTCCAGGTAGTCCTTAAAGGTCTCAGGGATCACGGTGCCGGCAGCGGCATCCTCAGCGGCCTTCTTGGCCTTGGCTGCGGCCTCGGCCAGCTTCTCGTCATCGGGCTTGGCGGCGGCGGCCTTCTCGGCCTTGGCAGCGGCCTTCTGCAGCTGGGCTTTGGCGTCCTCGGCATCCTGATACTTGGAGGCCTTGTCATACTCCTTCAGGGCATGGGAGTCGTTGTCGTAGTAGTTGTAGCACTGGGAAGGCCAGGCGCCGTAAGGGCAGTGTACCACGGCATCCACACACTGACCGAAGATACGGGTCAGGGTGGGGTCGCGGCGGATGTACTCATCGCTGACCAGATCCTCGCAGGTGACAGTGACCGTGCGGGCAGCCACGGCGATGTCTACGTCGTGGAACTCATCGCCCTCGATGATGCAGGTGCCGTCGGGAGAGGCCTTTTGTACGTGAATGATGGCGGTGTCCAGCTTGGGTACAGGGACTGCAATCACCTTTTCACCGGGATTAAAGGGATTTTCAATCTCTACGCACTTCAAATCGTCCACTTTTTCCAGGCTCTTGCGCTGCTCCTCGCTGATACCCCAGTACTTCACAAGGCCGGAGCCCTGCATCAGGCGCACGGGCAGAAATGGCAGGCCCAGAGAGGCAGCATGGAGCTGGAGCATGAGCACGTCCTGGGAGTAGTCCTCATATGTAAGCTCGCCCTTCTCAATGGCTGCACGGAAGCGGCGGGAAACGTTGGTATAGCCCGAGTTGGCGGTATAGCAATTGATATAGGCCTTGACACGGCCCTCGCCGATGAGCATATCCCAGTCGCCGCCCGCAGGTCCGGCCCAGACGGTGAAGTCGGTCTGTCCCTGACGCAGAATCTCAGACACAGCGGCATAGGGCTTACGGTTGGTGGTAAAGCCGCCGAAGGAGATACAGTCGCCGCTCTCCACAAATTTCGCCACCGCGTCGTGCAAGGAATACACTTTGTTCATGGTAAAACCCCCATTTACAAAAAGTTTTTTCTCTTTTTCTTACTTCTGATTTTCAAGGTTCCCACAAGCGCCACGCGCTATTTTGACAACTATTATTTTATCACAACATTCATAGTCGATCTATTTGTAATTTAGCAAAAAGTTTGCATATCTTCTCCTGCCGTGATATAATGCCAGCAGGTACAAACTTCGTTCCCTCTTCTCCCTGAACTTTTATGCCACATAACCCGTTGGAGGTTGCCCTATGACCAATGTAGAATTTCATCTTCAGCTCAACCACAATGAGACCTGGAGCATGAGCCGCCTCCACTTCCACGACCATTTTGAGTTGCTTCTTCCTCTGACCAGCCCGGGCAATATTTTCGTCAACGACCAGGTATACCCTCTGCGAAGAGGCACCTTGTATCTCATCGGAGAAAACACCCTCCACCGCACTATCGCCACCGGTTTTCACGCCCGATATGTGCTGCACATCAGCCGCAAAGCGTTGGCTCAATTGTCTACGCCCCAGACTGACTTCACCAAGGTGGCCCAGGATTCTTTCCGTCGGGTATCTCTGAACGTAGAACAGATGACGGAGATTATTGAGCTTTTTCAGGCGGTAGAACGCAATAAAAACGACGGTTCCTTTGGAAGTGACATCCACCAGACCATTGCTCTTCTCAATCTGCTTATCCGGGTGGCCCCAACCCTCAACGCGGCAACCGCCGGTGAGCCCATCCGCAACAAGGACTTCTTGCGGGTTGTTCCCATTCTGGACTATATCCGGGACAATCTGACAGAGCCCCTTACCCTGGACCAGATCGCTGCCCGCTTCTTTATCAGTAAGCACTACCTGTGCCGTATCTTCAAATCGGCCACCGGTTTTTCCGTTATGGAGTACATTATCTACAGCCGGGTATTGAAGGCCCGGCAGCTTTTACAGGAGGGAGTCAGCGTACAGCAGGCGGGAGAACTGGCCGGCTTCTCTGACAACTCCCACTTTATCCGAACCTTCGGCCACCTCACCGGGCTTACCCCCGGCCGATACGCCAAGGAGTACCAGTCCAGCGACCAAATTCTGCTGAAGGAAAACCTACGCCGCTGAAAAGATATTTTTTCCTGGTTTTCTGCAGCCTTAAAGGTCAACATTTGCAAACTTCATTTTACATAGCTGTCCTGGGAAACATCTCCCGGACGTTAAGCCTTCCAAACGCAAATGTCCCCGGCCCTGATGCCTTGGCATCCGGGCCGGGGACGTTCTATTTAATCTCTGGGCCTTCGGTAGAAATTTCCGTGAAGCTGCTCGGTACGCAGCACGTTGACAAAGGCCTGTGGATCCGCCTGCCGCACCTTGTGAGTCAGTTCGCGGATCTGGCTGCTGGCTACTACGGAGTAGATCATTACACAGGGCTCTCCGTTATAGAGACCGATTCCCTCCACCAGAGTGGCCGTATGATGAGTATCCTGGATCTGGGCGCACACGCCTCCGGCGCTCTCCCTCCCCGTCACAATAAACAGGGTCGCCCGGGTTCGCTCCGGATCCATAAGGCGGACCACCTGGGTAGATGTAAACTGAAAAATGATAGAGTACAACGCCTTATCCCATCCAAAGAGCAGGCCGGCCACCGTGAGCATAATCACGTTTGCGCACAATATATAGTTCCAGCCGTCAATATTCTTTCGTTCTGCCAGGGCAATCACAATAAAATCTGTTCCTCCGCTGGTCACCCGAACCTGCAGACAAAGTCCCACAGCAAAGCCACTGATCAGACCGCCAAAAACACAGATTAGCAACATATCCTGGGTGATGGGCATGGAGGGCACCAGATCCGCAAACACACTTCCCAGTACGATGGACAGGCAGGAATACAAAGTGAACCGCTTGCCCACCAGCTTATAGCTGATGGCAGCAGGAACCGCGTTGAGGGCCAAGTTAATGGGGGCATAGGGGAGCTCCACCCCCCCAAATTCCAGGGCACATCGCTGCACCAGTCGAGCAATGCCGGTAAAACCCCCCGGGAACAGATCGCCCGCCTGGACAAAGCTTTTCAGGTTCACCGCCATAATCAAAGAGGAAATGGTCACCACCACCAGACGAATCACAGTCTCCTTGACCCGCCCCTCATTTCCTTTGATGAGCATAGTTGTCTCCCTCCGCAAACGTCACTTCACTTCAGACAATACATCCAGGTTCTTCATGAAATACTCCACCCCGGAATAAATGGTGGTCAGCACGATGACCGCCACACAGATGCTGTTGATCCATGGGGCAATGGGCAGCAACATGAGCACAATACATACCATGGTGGAGGCTGTCTTCACTTTGCCGGACCAGCCGGCGGCAATGACCCGCCCTTTGTCCGCAGCCACCATCCGCAGTCCCGATACCCCAAACTCCCGCACAATCACCACCAGCAAAGCCCAGGCGGGCATCTGCCCGATCTCCACAAACCACAGCATGGCGGCAGTGACCAGACACTTGTCCGCCAGCGGATCCATGAATTTGCCAAAGTCAGTGATTTGGTTACAGTGCCGGGCAATATAGCCGTCCAGGGTGTCGGTGATACTGGCCAGTGCAAAGATGGCCAAAGCCCAGTAGTTAGCGCCGGGTACCTGCAGATAGAGCACCACCAGAAACAGGGGTATCATGACCACCCGCAAAATGGTCAGCTTATTGGCAGTATTCATTGATATGCACCTCATTCATGCTCGTATTCTTCCAGTTCTCCAGCGAGATCCCCATCACTTACCCCGGTGATGCGCACGAAAACAAAGCTTCCGGCAGGCACCACCCCGGCGGCGGTAAAGTACACATGCCCGTCGATGTCCACCGAGTCGGCGTAGGTCCGGCCCACATAGCAGCCCGCCTCCCCGTCAAAGCCCTCGCACAGCACCTCCATCACGGTGCCCAGGCGTTCCTCGTTGTAAGCATCCATCACCCGAGACTGGAGATCTACCACCAGTTCCACCCGGCGGCGCGCCGTCTCCGGATCCACCTGGTTCTCCATGGCGGCAGCCAGAGTGCCCTCCTCAGGGGAGAATTGAAACACCCCCGCCCGCTGCAATTTCTGCTCCTTCAGAAATTCACACAGTTCCTCAAACTCCGCCTCCCCCTCTCCGGGCAGGCCGCAGATGAGAGATGTGCGCAGCACCACATCGGGGATAGCCGCCCGCAGCCTGGCAAACAGCTCCTCCAGCTCCCAGCGGGTATTTCGGCGGCGCATGGACTTCAGAATGGCGTCGTTACAGTGCTGAATGGGGATGTCCAGGTAGTGAAGAACCTTGGGTTGGGAGGCAATTTGTTGGATCAGCTCGTCAGTGATGGCCTCTGGGTAGAGGTAGTGCAGGCGAATCCAGTGGAAATCCAGTTTGCACAGCTCCCGCAAAAGCTGGGCCAAAGAACTGCCGTCCTCCAAATCCATACCGTAGCGGGTAATGTCCTGTGCAATGACAATAAGCTCCTTTACCCCGGAATCTGCCAGCTTTTTGGCCTCGGAGAGCAGGGATTCCATAGTTCGGCTGCGGTAACGACCCCGCAGCTTTGGAATAATGCAGAATGCACAGCCGTTGCTGCACCCCTCGGCAATCTTCAAATAGGCGGTGTAGGGAGGCGTTGTTACCAGCCGCTCTCCATCGTCATAAGCCCGGTCAATGCGCTGGAAGTGTTCCGCCCGCTCTCCTGCCATCAGTTCCTCCACCGCCGACACCACATCGGTGTAACTGCCGGTCCCCAGCATGCCGTCCACCTCAGGCAGCTCCTTCCGGATATCGTCAGGGTATCTCTGGACAAGGCAGCCGGCGACCAACAGCTTTTTCAGCTTGCTCTCCTCCTTGAGCTGGGCAAGCTCCAGGATATGCTCAATGGCCTCGCTTTTGGCCGACTCGATAAAGCCGCAGGTGTTGAGTACCGCCACATCGGCTCCCTCAGGCTCCCCGGTTACTACATACCCCGCCTTGCGGCACAGGGCCATCATCTGCTCCGTGTTCACCAGATTTTTGGCACATCCCAGGGAGACAAAGGCTACTTTATATGGCATCTTGTTCGCTCCAATTCCTATCATTCCATTGTGGAAGAGGGGAAAATACACATCCCCCCTCACAAAAAGGCCAGTGGCACAGCTCTGCGCTCAATCTTCTGTCTCAACGCCGAAGCGGCGCAGGCCATCGGAGATATCCGACCAGGAGTACCCCCGGCGGGCCAGAGCATCTGCTGCCTGTTTCAGTTCCTTCCGCCCCACCGCCCGGCCGGCCAGTTTTTTAGTCAGGAAGGCATCAATGGCCCCGGCTGGATCCTGGCACAGCTCCAGGGCCTTGGCCCACAGCTCTCTGGGGATGCCCCGGCGGTACAGCTCATCTTGAATTTTCCGCTGTCCGTACCCCCTGTCCCAGTAGTGACGGGCCACTTGGATGGCGTAGGCGGCGTCATTGAGGTAGCCCAGCTCCTCCAGACGGGTGCACAAAGCGGCCTGTTCCTCCTCGTCTGCTCCCCAGGCAGCCAGCTTCCGCTCCAGCTCCCTGCGGGAAATGGGCTTCCCGGCTGCCAGGTTCATAGCTCGCAGCTTGCGGTCGCTGCGCTCCACCGACTGGGTGAGGGCAATTACCTCATCCTCGCTCAGTTCACGGCCGGCATACAGATCAAAGTCCAGCACCTCATTTTCCCCTACCCGCAGCAGACAGCCATCCTCCAGGGAGGCCAGCCATCGGCCGGGCACCTGCTTGGAGGGCTTTAAGTCCCGGATGATCACAGCTTACTCCTCGCTGCCGTCCTCAAAGTCGTCGGCGGACACGTCCACCGCCCGACCGGCCGCCCTGGCCGCCGTCTGGGATTGCTTGCTCATCAGCTTATAGGCGTTGGCCCGCACCTGGTCCTCAATCTGCTGGGCCAGCTCCGGGTTGTCCTTCAGATACTGTCTGGCGGCATCCCGTCCTTGACCGATGCGAAGATCCCCCATGGCAAACCAAGAGCCCGACTTCTGAATAATATCCAGCTTCACCGCCAGGTCTACCAGCTCTCCCCACTTGGAGATCCCCTCTCCGTAGAGGATTTCAAACTCCGCCTCCCGGAAGGGCGGCGCCACTTTGTTTTTCACAATCTTGGCCCTGGTGCGGTTGCCGATAACCTCTCCCCCCACCTTAATGGCCTCAATCCGCCGCACATCAATGCGCACAGAGGCATAGAACTTCAGCGCCCGGCCGCCGGTGGTTACCTCAGGGTTTCCGTACATGACCCCCACCTTTTCCCGCAGCTGGTTAATAAAGATGACGATGCAGTTTGTTTTGGCAATGGAACCAGCCAACTTGCGCAGAGCCTGGCTCATGAGACGGGCCAGAAGGCCCACATGGCTGTCCCCCATGTCTCCCTCGATCTCTGCCCGGGGAGTGAGGGCGGCCACTGAGTCCACCACCACCACGTCGATGGCTCCAGAGCGCACCAGGGCCTCGCAGATCTCCAGCCCCTGCTCCCCGGTATCCGGCTGAGAGATGAGCATGGAGTCAATATCCACACCCAGAGCCCGGGCGTAGCTGGGATCCAGCGCATGCTCGGCATCGATAAACGCCACCTCTCCCCCCCGCTTCTGGGCCTCAGCCACAATATGCAGGGCCAGGGTGGTCTTACCGGAGGATTCCGGGCCGTATATCTCAATAATGCGCCCCTTGGGCACACCTCCGATCCCCAGTGCGATGTCCAGAGATAAAGAACCGGTAGGGATAGATTCCACCACAATCCCCGTATTCTCGCCCAGGCGCATAATAGAGCCCTTGCCATAAGTCCGCTCAATTTGGGCCATACAGGTCTCCAGTGCTCTCTTCTTGTCCGATGCGGGGGCCGCAGCCTCCACCGCAGGCTTCTTGGTTGCCATGTCACTTCATCCTTTCCCGCCGGGCTGTCCCGGCCTTGCTCTGCGTCTCCTATTCTAGCAGATGGAAAGTCCTATATTGTGGACTTTTAATTGTTTAGGGTCCCCTCTACTACCCGCCAGATTCCCTGGTCATCCTGGGCAGTTTGGATGTTTTCAAATCCATTTTGGGCCAGGAGATCCTCCACCTGGGGGGCTTGTCCGATGCCCACTTCAAACAGCAGGGCGCCCCCCAGCCGCAGGGCCGGCTTCCACTTGGCAGAGATGGCTCGATAAAAATCCAGGCCGTCCTCTCCTCCGTCCAGTGCGAAATGGGGTTCGTAGTCCCGGACGGACACATCCAGGTTCTGAATCTCATGGGTAGGGATGTAAGGCGGATTGCTCACAATGACATCAAAATCCCATAGAGAGGAGGCGGGAGGCTCCAGCGCGTTGACGGACAGGCAGGTCACCCGGGCATTGAGCTGATTGCGGCGCACATTCTGCTTACAGATACGCAGCGCCCCCTCGGACAATTCCCCCAGCACCACCCGGCATTGGGGCACCTGGGCGGCTACCGCCAGTCCCACGCAGCCGCTTCCCGCACAGAGATCCAGCACCCGGGCCCCCTCACCGGCCTCTTTGGCCCGCTGGATAGCCCGCTGAGCCAACAACTCGGTGTCGCTGCGGGGAATAAGCACATCCCGGGATATATCCAGCGGCAGGCCGTAGAACTCCCACTCCCCGATGATATAGGCTACCGGTTCTCCCGCCAAACGGCGCTGCACCAGCTCATCCACTCGCTTTTCCAGCTGGGCGGACACATATAAAGACATGTCCCGGTACAACTGCTCCCGGCTCTTGTCCGCAGCATAGCACACCAGCTCCCGAGCCTCCAGCTGGGCGGCCTCTACCCCTGCCTTGCGCAGCCTGGCCCGGGTGTCTAAAAACAGATTGTTATAGGTGGTCGCCATTGCTTCACCTTCCGTCTAAAATTCCTCGCGGCTCTTACAATGCCAAATATGGCACCCCTGCGCTCCAGGCTCGCCCATATGCCTGCCCTCGCGCTTCTTCCTACCAGGCGTCCTCTCCCCGCCGCTCCGGCAAAACCAGCTCCAGCGCTTTAATGCCCACCTCGATCATAGAGTCATCCGGCTCAAAGGTGGTAAAGTTCTGCAGCCACAGTCCCGGCGCCACCAGCAGGCGGGTAACGGGGCCATCGTGGCGGCCCACCCAGCGGTTGAACTCATAGCTCACCCCCACAATGAGGGGCAGCATAGCCAGATGTGCCAAAAAGCGCAGAAACACATTGTGAACAGGCCAGAGGGCAAACACCACCGTGGACACCAGAATGGAGACGGCAATCACCATAAACAAAAAGCTGGTGCCGCAGCGAGGATGATGCCGGGGCTGGATTCGCACGTTTTCCACCGTCAGGGGTAGCCCCGCCTCGTAACAAAAGATAGTTTTGTGCTCCGCCCCATGGTAGGAAAAGACCCGTTTCATTTCCCCCATTCTGGAACACAGGGCTAGATAGCCCACGAAAATAAAGATTTTCAGCAGGCTCTCCGCCAAATTTCGGGCCAGCATGGACGGCGTCATCAAGGTGACAGCTGTGCCCAGCAGAGTGGGTAGCAGGAAAAAAAGCCCCACGGACATGGCTACACCCAGTATTACCGCTAAGGTGGTAATCACTGAGGTGGCCTTATCGCTGCCCAGCTTCTTTTCCAACCACTGGTCAAATTTAGAGGGCTGTGTCTCTTCCTCTTCCGGAAAAAATTCCGCCGAAAACATGAGGGCCTTTACCCCGTTATACATGGCGCCGCCAAAGTTGACCACGCCGCGGATCAACGGCCAGCCCAGGATGGGGTAGCGGTCCTTGAGAAATTTCAGCTCTTTCTCTTGAATCTCCAGTTGGCCATCAGGCTTGCGTACCACCACAGCCTGCCGCCGGGGGCCACGCATCATGATGCCCTCAATCAGCGCCTGCCCGCCGCACATGGTTTTAAAACTCTTGCCACAGGACTGTGTCCGCTCTTGTCTGTCAGTTGTCAATGCTCTGTTTCTCCTTTTGTCTGGTGGCAAATCCAGGGTTCATTTTATCAAAGGCGGAGGAAAATAGCAAGGAAATTCGAACTTATGTTTTAATGGGCAGCCGAATCGTCACCAGGCAGCCTCCCCCCTCAGCATTGCCAATGTCCAGAGTACCCTCATGCCGGGTGGTGATTTCCTCGCATACAGCCAGACCGATGCCGGAGCCCCGGGCCTTGGAGCTTCCCTTGTAGAACTTATTTTTAATAAAGGGGAGCTCCTCCTCGGGGATGCCCGGGCCGTAATCTCGAATTTGAATGACAGCATCGGTCAGCTCCTGCCGGATGGAAACGTCGATGCGCCCCCCGGACCCGCCGTGCTTGGCTGCGTTGTCCAAGAGATTACAGAATACTTGCCGCAGCCGCTCTGGGTCGCCGGAGATGGGCAGACTCTCCTCCGGACAGTCCTGATAGGTCAGTTCAATCCCCTCTCGGCGGAAAAATTCCCGGTAGGTGTAGACCGCATCCTCCAGTTCCGCCTTCAGGTCTATGGGCTCCACTGCCAGGGTGAAACGCCCCTCAGAGATACGCGAAAATTCCAGCAGTTCTTCCACCATGTTGGTCAGCCGCCGGGCCTCGGAGACAATAATATCCATTCCCTTGCGCACATCCTGGGGGTTTTGCAGTTCTCCGCTTTGGAGAGTCTCGGCCCAGCCGTTAATGGCGGTGAGAGGAGTACGCAGCTCATGGGAAACGGAGGAGATAAACTCTGATTGGGTTTTCTCTGACTGTTTAATCTTCATGGACATGTCGTTAATGGTGTCGGTCAACTCTCCAATCTCATCATCATACTTTTTTTCAATCTGCACCCCATAGCTGCCGTCGGCGATGAGCCGGGCCGTCTCGGTAATGCCCGCCAAAGGCTCCACAATAGAGCGTACAAAGTAGAGGTTGGAGAAATAGACCATGGCGAAGATAGCCAGCCCCACTGTGATAATCACTCCCATGGAAAAGGCAAACTGCCGGTCGATAGCCGTCAGGGAGGTGACATAGCGGATGACCCCCACTGTCACCCCCTGGTAGACTACCGGACTGGAGGCGGCCACAATGCGTTCCCCTGTAGTGGGGTCTGTCCCCTGCCAGGCACTGGTCATCTGGTTTTCCAGCGCATCACGGATATCCTGGGTTCCCGGCGTGCTGCCTGCAGTAAGGGCGTTTGCTGAGTAGAGTACCGCCCCCGATTCATCCAGGAACTGTAACTCCAGCTGACTTTTTTCCTCGTAATTGTTGACTGTCTGCTGGGCCGCCGCGCTGTACTCCGTCTGGGTGTAGTTCTTAAATGCGGAAGCAGTGGAACTGGCTTTCCGGGTCAGATCATCCTCTGTGCTGGTGTAGTAGTAGCTCCAGAGGGTGGCAGCAAAGGCGCTGATGGCCAGCAACAAAATCAGCACTACCACGCCCACGCTGTTAAGCAGCCAACGTTTGCGAATGCCTCGTATTTTAATTCTTTCGCTGCGCTCCAGCCTCTTGCCCATGTGCCTCGCCCCCTTTCCCAACTAAGCCTCTTCCCCTTTTCCGCCCCGCCGCCCACGAGCCCAAACCCAAGCAGTAGGAGCAGAACAGTGTCCGGCGCCGGGCACTATCCCCGCCACTTATAGCCGTAGCCCCACACTGTGTTGATATAGGCCGGCTTCTGGGCATTGTCCTCTATTTTAATACGCAGGCGGCGGATATTCACATCTACTATTTTCAGTTCGCCAAAGTAGTCCTTTCCCCACACCGCGTCTAAAATCTCCTCCCGGGCCAGCGCTTTGCCCGGGTTTTCCATAAAGAGCTTGATAATGGAGTACTCCACCTGGGTCAGCTTTACTCGCTGCCCCTCCTTCTCCAAAGTTCGGTTGCGCACATTGAGCAGGAAAGGCGGATCATTAATCTCGTCCGCAGAACTGGTGTCCAGATCCCCTCCAGTGCGGCGGAACAGAGCATCTACCCGGGCGGTGAGTTCGGCGGGAGAGAAGGGTTTGGTCACATAGTCATCCGCCCCGGTCATCAAACCTGTCACCTTGTCCATCTCCTGGGTGCGGGCAGTGAGCATAATAATCCCAATCTTATTGTCCATGGCCCGAATACGCCGGCACACCTCAAACCCGTCAATGCCAGGCAGCATAATGTCCAGCAGGGCTACCTTCACGTCCGGGTTCTCTTTCAAGGCAGCCAGAGCGTCCTCCCCCGTACCCGCCTCAATGGTCTGGTATCCCGCCCGTTTCAGATTAATGACCACAAAGCTGCGGATGTTCTCTTCATCCTCTAGCACTAGAATCTTTTTCATGGGGTTTTCCTCCTCTGCCCCTTCCCATAAAGCTTATTCGTTGTACCAACTGGCTTGGATAGTATTGAAGTGTTCTATCAAGTCAGCCTGATCCAGCCCGCAGTCCCAGTCGCACTCGTAAAAGGAGGCCGCATAGATCACCGTCTCCTCCTCCCGCAGGATAAATCGCCCATCGTAGGCGGCCCGAGCGGTGCGGTTGTTCCCAGTGAGCTTGTAAATACTCAAAAACGGCACAGATTCCTGGCCTACCCCCTGCCACAGGGAGAAAATTACCTCTCTCTGGCCGCTGAGGGCGTCATTGCGGGAGATGGTAATCATGTCCTTCCAGTCCTCGGGAATAATCAGGTACCAGGAGTCGGCCACGTTGTGATAGGTGGTCAGCACCTGTTTGCACTCTCCCCGCTCGTTATACTGGCTCCAATCAATAAGCCAGAAATTGGAGGTAATCGCCTCACTGATAGAGGGGAGGCGCCGGGGAGAGGGGAGCTCCAGTACGAAGTCCCCGTTGATATCGGTGGGGCTGACCTCAGTATAGCCCCGCAGCACGTTGCGGCTCACGCCGATCTCCTGCCCCACCAGGGCCAGATTGACCAGCTGCTCCTTCTGATAAGCCAGTACATCGATGGTGCGGCTGCCGTCAGACATAGAGCAGATGACATACAGCGCCGGACGGTAGAATTCACCGGCCAGGTAGTTGGCCCGGACCCGCACCAGAGAAACCACACCGGAGGAGAGCCCCGCGCTGCTCAGGCTGACAAAGGCCCCGTCCCTCCAGCCATACACTTCTACCTGGCTTCCCACCCCTGCAGAATCAATACGGGTGACTGCCAACTCCATACGGGTGTCCTGGTTCATATCCACCAGCTGATAGCCGCTGGATCCGTCCACCGCCCCGCTGCAGCTGGTAAGCAACAGCTCGGTGGCCATCAGATCCGAGTAGTCCGCCTCCTGACTTGAGGCATCTACCCCATCACCCTGGAGAGGTACACCCAGTTCATCCAGTGTGTATGCCCCTAGCTGATACACTCCGGTAGAAATCTGCCAGTTGACCACTAGCTCCTTCTCACCACCGTCATTAAGCTGCACATAGTCCACCGAGTAGATCGCTGCGCCGTCGCCCTCCACCACCCCGGTGACCTTGTACTCCTTCCCAAATTGGCGGAAAATATAGATTTTAATGGACTTTTCAATGCCGGGCACCCGCACAAAGGTCAGGGCACTCTCCCGCTCCCCATCCCCATCCATATCTTGAAGCTGGATAGAGGCGGTATTGTCCCCGGAGACAATCACCGCCAGCTCACAGCTTGTCCCATACTCCATCTCCAGTTGAGCACGGACACTGCGGATGGCGTTGTTGAGCTGCTCATAGCCAGGGGACTTCTCCGGCAGCTTGTATAAGTCGTCCGGTGGCCGGAACAGGCAGCCGGACAGCAGCAACATGGCTGCCGCAAACAGCAGCAGCTTAACCCATTTTTTCTTCATG
>CALWYD010000113.1 GCA_944385675.1 uncultured Oscillospiraceae bacterium | reverse complement strand
CCTCTGAGTTCAACAACCCCAAGGGCGTCCCCCTGTCCGCCATCGTCTTCGGCGGGCGCCGGGCCAAGACTGCCCCGCTGGTCTACCAGGCCCGGGACTGGGAACACGGGGTGTTCGTGGGTTCCATCATGGCCTCTGAGACCACCGCCGCCGCCGCCGGCGCTGTTGGCGTGGTGCGCCGCGATCCCATGGCCATGCTCCCCTTCTGTGGCTACCACATGGCAGATTACTGGCAGCACTGGCTGGACATGGGGGAAAAGATCGCCCACAAGCCCAAGATCTTCAATGTCAACTGGTTCCGCACCGACGACCAGGGCAATTTTATCTGGCCCGGCTTCGGGGACAACCTGCGGGTACTGGAGTGGATCATGAAACGCTGCTTCGACGAGGCCGACGCTGTGGAGACCCCCATCGGCTATGTGCCCAATGTGGGCGATATTGACCTGGAGGACTCCGGCGTGAGCACCGCCGTACTGGAGCAGCTGCTCACCGTGGACTGTGCCCTGTGGCGGGAGGAAGTGGCCGGAATCCGTGACTTTTACGGCAAGTTCGGCGATAAGCTGCCCGCCGCCCTCTCCAGACAGCTGGACGAGTTGGAGCGCAAGCTGAGCTAAGAAAAAGATAACACAGCCGGGAGTTGCTTTTGCAGCTCCCGGCTGTGTTGTTGTCCAGTAGTTCAGAGATTCAGGCATAGCGGTCTGCAAAGCACACGCGTTTCAGGCCCATGAGCGCGGCGCTTCCCGAGATGGAAGTGCCATAAAAAAGCACCTGGGTGCCCAGCTCCAGAAAATTTACAATACTCCCGTTGCAGATGGTACTGCCGGTGCACAGTACCAGATCCGCGTAGTGCTTCACCACCTGCTCATAGTCCTTCGTCCCGTCCTCCACCAGGACGCCGTAGCGCACTGCGCCGATGTTGGCGGGGTTGAGGTCCAGCACCCGCACCTGGTACTCGCTGCCGGCCAGCGTCTCCAACAGGGCGGGCTGGTAGCCCACCAGGGCGAGTTTCCTTTCCTCGGGATAGTGCTCCCGCAGCCAGGCCAGCATGTCCCGGGCACACAGCTCGGGCCCTTCTGTGCGGCAGTGGACCGTGCCGCAGCACTTCCCCAGGGAACACATGACGGCGTTGAGCACGGCGATGTACAGCCCCCGGGCGTGGGGATCGCCCACCAGATCCATGGCTAACACATCGGCCAGCCTCCCCTGAAACTCCAGGGGGGCCTCGGTGAACGCCTGACCGAGGCAGCCACGGAATTCCGCCTGGATCATGATATCCTTCCCCGCCAGGATGGGAAAGTCCCGCCGCTTTGTGCTTCCGATGGCCTGCTCCGGCGAGAGGGCCCTGCACACCACCCGGACAGACTCGTTCCCGATCTGGTGGGCCGTGAGGGTCTGCTTAAAGCGCTGCTTCAGCGTACAGTAAAATGCTTCCGCCGTCATGTGGAACATCCTTTCTGTGCCTTGATCGTCCTATTTCATGGCTATTTTCACATGGAGCCTTTGACTTGTCAAGGGCAATGACGCGTGCCGGCGTCCCACCCCGCTTGGCACAGATGCAGACAAAAACAGGCGCCCGGCGGCAATGCCGGGTGCCTGCCTCTTGTTTTGGACAAAGGGGTTTACTTGCCTGAGTCTCCCGGTGGGTTGCGGAACTTGCGGTACTGGCGCCGCCCGATCCACACGCCCAAAACGGCCAGGGCTGCCACGATCACCAGGGCGATGAGGTTGCGGGCAATCCACAGTACCAGTGCCTGCAGCCCATCTCCGAAGCCGGCCGCTCCCTCCTTCAGGGAGGCGGACAGCTTCACCCCGAAGCTGTCCTCCGGGCCGGGCTCCTGGGTGATCTTCACAACCTCCTCCAGATTGATTCGGAAGGTGGCGTAGTTGATAAGACTGTCATACTTGCGCAGCTCTGCGGTGTGCATGTCTATCTCGTACTGTACATCCGCCAGGGCGTTTTCCAGGGTGATGATATCCTCCATAATCTCTGCCTGCTCCAGCAGGGACAACAGGCGCTCCCGCTTGGTGGTCAGGGTGGCCAGGCGGGCCTCGGTATCATAATAGGTCTCCCCCACGTCCTGGCTATCTTCTGTAATGCTGTAAAGGTGTCCTACTTCTCCCATACTGTCCCGGAAAGCAGTGAAGTTTTCCCGGGGAATGCGCACCACGTAGTAGGCGGTGCGGGCGGCATTCTGCTGCTGGTAGTCGCCCTCCTGGATCTGGGCGGTCTCGTAGTATCCGCCCTGCTCCTCGGTGAGCTGGGCCAGGGCGGAGACAGATTGACCAAAATCCGTGGTCTGGATGATGAGCTCGGCGGTGCGGATGATCTTGGCGTCCGGGTCGGTGTAGACATCGCTCTGGGCCATTTCGATCTCTGTGGAGGACGGCATCCAGAGGGCGGAGCCGTCCTCTCCGGCCGCCGCATCCTGGGAGACACCGGCCGAGGGAGCGGCAGCTTCGGTGGCATTGTCGGCTGGGCTTGCACTGCCCGCACCGCAGGCAGTCAGGAGCAGGGTCAGGGTGAGCGCAAACAGGGGCAGGTTGTTTCTCTTCATCTCTGTTACACCTCCTACTCTTTGAGACGCAGGGGCTGTCAAATTGTTCCCTTCCGGCATAGGATACCGTAAAAAAGGAGGTATTCCCATGCCCATCATTTATCTCTCTCCCTCTACCCAGGAGAATAATTTCTATGTGAATGGCGGCACGGAGGAGGAGTGGATGAACCGGCTGGCCGACGCCATGGTCCCCTACCTGACCGCCAGCGGGATCCAATACGTGCGCAACACCCCGGATATGACCGCCGCATCCTCCATTGTGGCCTCCAACGCGGGCGATTTTGATCTGCATCTGGCCCTCCACTCCAATGCCGCCCCCGAGGGGAGATACGGCCAGGTGCGGGGCATCATCGTCTTCTATTACCCCGGCTCCGTCCAGGGCCGGCGGGCGGCCAACCTGGTGGCGGATGGACTCAAGGCCATCTATCCCCTGCCCAACAATGTGCGCGCCGAGGCCACCACTGCCATCGGAGAAGTGCGCCGGGTGCGCGCCCCCTCTGTTTTTCTGGAGCTAGGCTACCACGACAATCCTGACGACGCCGCCTGGGTGCAGAACAACCTGGACGCTATCGCCCGCAATATTGTGCTCTCCCTGACGGAATATTTCGGCCTGCCTTTCCTGGAACCTGCTCAGCCCAAAAATGCCGTGGTGGACGTGAGCTGGGGATATCTGAACATCCGGGACCGCCCCAACACCGGCGCGCCGGTGATTGCCCGGGCCTATGACGGGGCACGGCTCACCGTGCTCAACCAGTGGCAGGGGTGGTATCTGGTTCGCTTCGAGACTGTGCTGGGCTGGGCCAGCAGCAGATTCATCACGCTGATCTGAGGAGGAAGGCCAATGCTCATCCACGTGGTGCGCCCGGGTGAGACCCTGTACGCCATTGCCCGGGACTATGGAGTCCCGCCGTCCCGGCTTCTCCAAGACAACCAGCCCCCTGACCCGGAGCGCCTGGCTGTGGGCCAGACGCTGGTGGTCCGCTTTCCTGCCCTGAGCCACACGGTCCGCCCTGGGGAGACTCTCTCCTCCATCGCAGGGGAATACGGCGTATCGGTGCGAACGCTGCAGCGCAACAACCCGATTCTGGGCGGTGGCACCGAAATCTATCCCGGGCAGATCCTGGTTATCTCCTATGAGCAGCAGCCACAGGCCACCCTCTCGGTCAACGCCTACGCCTATCCTTTTATTGACAGCGCCCTGCTGCGCAGCACCCTGCCCTTCCTCACGTTTTTAACGCCCTTTACTTATGGCATCACCCCATCAGGCGGCCTGGTGGAGCTGGACGACGGAGCGCTCCTGGCCGCTGCCGCCCAGGCGGGCACCGCCCCCCTGATGCACCTTTCCACCCTCACGGAAGAGGGGGGCTTCTCCAATGAACTGGCCAGCCTGGTGCTCAACGACATGGCAGTGCAGAGAACTCTCATCGACAATCTGGTGAACACTCTGATCAGCAAGGGATACGCAGGGCTGGATGTGGATTTTGAGTTCATCTCCGCCCAGGACGCAGACGCTTGCGCCGCCTTCATCGCAGCCCTGGCCCGCACCCTCAACCCCATGGGCATGCCTGTCATTGTAGCCCTGGCCCCCAAGACCTCTGCCGACCAGCCGGGGCTTCTGTATGAGGGGCACAACTACGCCGCTCTTGGCGCCGCAGCCAACGAGGTGCTGCTCATGACCTATGAGTGGGGGTATACCTACGGTCCGCCCATGGCGGTGGCTCCCCTTCCCAACGTGCGTACTGTGGTGGAGTACGCCCTGACCGAGATACCAGCGGAAAAAATCTGGCTTGGGATCCCCAATTACGGCTACGACTGGCCCCTCCCCTTTGTGGCCGGCCAGTCCAGGGCAACCTCCCTGTCCAGCCAGCGGGCCATTGAGCTGGCCTTGCGCTACAATGTGGAGATCCAATACGATGAACGCGCCCAGTCCCCCTGGTTCCGCTATCGGGATGAGGCCGGTACCGAGCATGAGGTGTGGTTTGAGGACGCCCGCAGCATGCAGGCCAAGCTGGAGCTCATTCCCACCTATGGCCTGCGGGGGGCAGG
>CALWYD010000112.1 GCA_944385675.1 uncultured Oscillospiraceae bacterium | reverse complement strand
TGGCCGTTGACCGGGACTTTAAGGACAAGTCCACAGGTGAGCGCTCCACCGACTGGATTGACGTGGTGGCTTGGCGCTCCACCGCCGAATTTGTCAGCCGCTATTTCACCAAAGGCCGCATGGCTGTGGTGGAGGGCCGGTTGCAGATGCGGGACTGGACTGATAAGGACGGGAACAAGCGCACCAGCGCCGAAGTGGTGGCCGACAATGTGTACTTTGGCGACTCCAGACGGGACGGTGAGAGCGGCGGCTATGACCGCAGTTTCTCCGACCGGGGCTTTTCCCAGATCCCTTCCTCCGCCCCCTCCGGCTACGGCGCCCCCCCTGCGGACGGCGACCAGTTTGCCGAGCTCTCTGATGACGACGGCGAACTGCCGTTTTGACTTTGACCGTACCCGGTCGTAAAAAGGAGGTTTTATCCATGGCTATGGAACGTGATAACAAGGCCCCCCGCGGACGCAAGCGCCGCAAGGTCTGCGCCTTCTGCGTGGACAAGGTGGAGCAGATTGATTATAAGGACGCCGCCAAGCTGCGCCGGTTCACTTCTGAGCGGGCCAAGATTTTGCCCCGCCGCACCACCGGTACCTGCGCCATGCATCAGCGCCAGCTGACTGAGGCCATTAAGCGCGCCCGTCAGATCGCCCTGCTGCCTTACGTCACTGACTAAGTTGCGAGATAAAAAGCCCTTTCCTCTGATGAGGAAAGGGCTTTTTATATTTTTGTTGCACCCGCGGCAGAACAGGGGCGGAAGGACATACCTTCGTTCCCCTCTAAATCCGCTATTTTCACCTGCAAAAGGCCAGTAACTTTTTCCCCCGTATTATTTTCCTGCCGCCATCCGCCGACAGGCCAGGGCGGTGGCCAGAAAATAGCCCCCGTACACCGCCAGCAACACCAGGGCAGTGATGAGGCTGCTGCCTGCGCTGTCCACCCTGCCCACCTGGGCAATAAGGTCGTTGGCCGCCTTCATGCCCACCGCCGCATGGATCAGGGCCAGTCCCAGGGGCAGCAGGAAGGCCAGCGCCACCTGCTGGACAGCGGAGCGGGACACCAGCCTCTCCTCCGCCCCCAGCCGGCGCAGCACGGCGTACCGCCCGGTGTTGTCCGCCCCCTGGCTCAGCTGCTGGAGGGCCAGCACCGCCGCCGCCGCAATGAGAAAAGTAAAGCCCAGGTAGAGGCCCAGAAAGAGTGCCAGCAGCTTGTTGCCCATCAGATCCTGGTAGACGCTCAGCCTGCTCTCCAGGCGGATGGAATAGGTCTGCCCCAGCGCCCGAAGGAGGGGGAGCAGAACCTGCTCCGTCTCCTCGGGGTCTCCGGCGTAGTTGGCCGACCACACCTGGCGGCGCAGGGCCAACCCCTGAACCGCCTGGTCCTCCACCACCGCGGCGACAAGCCCCAAGCTACCTGTGGCCAGCCCCTCCCCCCAGGCGTCCAGTTCCAGTACTTCTCCCGGCTCCAGGGTAACCGGTTCCCCGTCCTGAAGGGCCATGAGGGCGTTATAGTCAGACAGGGCCAGCACCGCGTCCCCCCAGTGGGTTCCGGTTCGGGCAGGGTCATTGTAGTATATGGGGACGGACAGCTGAGCGGAGAGCTGCTGGGCCGGGTCAAAGCCCGCCTGTTCCAGGTATGCCGTAAAATCAATCTTGCCCAACGTATCTGCCGACTGATTTTGGACAGTAACATCATAGGGGGCCTGGGTCCAGGCAGTCTGCTCCAGGGTCTGGTTGAGGCCCACAGAACTGGCGGTGATGCCCATGGCCAGTAGGAGGAGAATACAGATGACCGTCTGGGACAGGTAGTTGGTATGTACTTTGCTGATCCACTGGCGCAGGGTAAAGAGGTTGAGGCCCCTGTAATAGAGCCCGGGGCGGGTCTGAACCAGCCGCAGTACAAAACCGGACAGAGACCGGAAAATGAGCAGTGTCCCCAATGTACCAAGAGCTAACATGGGAACGCAGATGGGCAGCACAGCCACAGCCAAGGCCATGCCGAAGGTGAGCAGCAGGGCGTAAGCCCCCGCTAAGCACAGTGCCCCGGCACAAAATTGGATTACCGACCAGCGCAGAGGCCGTTGGCGCAGTACCTCATTTCTGCGCCTCCCCTGGATGAGGTCGATGAGCCTGGCCCGGGACACCTGAAGGCCGCTGAGGGCCATGACCAGCAGGAAAATAAGGCCAAAACAGAACACTGTCCTGCCCGCTGCCGGCAAAGAGAACCGCAGCCCCAGCAGGCCGGACATATTCATCTGGAACATGGACAGCGTCAGAGTGGACAGGACCCAGGAGGCCGCCACTCCCAAAACCAGGCCGACTGCCAGGGAGATGAGACCAATGACACCTGTCTCCAGTACCAGCAGCCGGGACACCTGCCCATGACTTAACCCCAGCAGCAGGTAGGTGCCCAGCTCCCCCTTCCGCCGCCGCAGCAGGAAGCGGTTGGCGTA
The DNA here is from genome assembly GCA_944385675.1 of uncultured Oscillospiraceae bacterium. GTDB lineage: Bacteria > Bacillota > Clostridia > Oscillospirales > Oscillospiraceae > Lawsonibacter. The sequence continues at coordinate 2,636 of CALWYD010000112.1, read as the reverse complement.
CAGGATGAGGCAGGCCAGCACCACTGCCACAAAGACGGAGAATACGTCCACAAGTATCTGGATGGTCTCCACCGCCGGACTTTGGCTTTTGGCCAGATATATCATGGCCCCCTGGCCGTCCAGGGCGTTGAAGGTATAAAAGAGGCATACGCCGAAGGTGAGGGTAAGCAGGTACACCCCGTAGTCCCGGAAAGAGCGGCGCACATTGCGAAAAGCCAGCTTAGAGAACATCTTCCATCTCTCCTCCCAGTTCAGACACCACCCGGATGATCCGCTGGAAAAAGGCCCGGCGGTCAGGGCTATCCCGCTTCAGCTCCAAAAACAGCCTTCCGTCCCGGAGAAATACAACCCTGTGGCAGCAGCTGGCGGTGAAGGCGTCGTGAGTCACCATGAGGATGGCAGTGCCCAGCTCCCGGTTGAGCTCCTCCAGCCGGTCTAACAGCAGCCGGGCCGACCGGGAGTCCAGGGCGCCGGTGGGCTCATCGGCCAGCACCAGGGCGGGGTTGGTCACCATGGCCCGGGCGGCGGCACACCGCTGCTGCTGGCCACCGGACATCTGATAGGGGTACTTGTCCAAACAGTCGGAGATGTCCAGCAGCCGGGCCATCTTCCCCACCCGCCCGGAGATTTCCCCCGCCGGTGCGTTCACAATGGCCAATGCCAGAGCAATGTTCTCAAAGGCGGTGAGGGTATCCAGCAAATTGCAGTCCTGAAAAATAAAGCCTAGCCGCTCCCGCCGGAAGCGGGAGAGCTCCTTCCCCCGCAGCCCCGTGAGTTCCTTCCCGTCGATGATAATGGATCCGGAGGTGGGCCGGTCAATGGTAGAGATACAGTTGAGCAAAGTTGTCTTTCCCGACCCCGAAGGGCCCATTACCCCCACAAACTCCCCTTCCTCCAAGGTCAGGGACACCTCATCCAGAGCCAGAGCTCGGCCGCTTCCCCGTCCGTAAATCCGGGTCAATTTGTCTGCCCGCAGAAGTTCTTCCATCTCAATGCGCTTCCTTTCCCAGAGCGGCCTGCCGCCCAAACTGTATGGCATCATAGCATACAGTTTCGGATCATTTCCGAAAGAAAGTTTAAGAATTTTATTAAGGTTTTTTAAAGCCCGCCGCCCTCACAAAAGCAGCAGCCAAATAAGCCAGCCCGCCGAAGCCAGAGCTGCCCCTGCCGCCCCCCAGATGGGCCCGGGCAAGCCGCTGAGCTGCCGATTCCAGGCGCGGCTCTGCTTCAAATAGCCGTCAGCTGCCTGTTGGGCTTGTCGCAGCACCTGGTCGGCACTAACCCCATCCCGGGCCAGGGCTTCCTCCTTGACAATGAAGATAGCCTGTTCAAATAGCTTGGGGTCTGGGGATTTGACCAAAACCACATGGCGCGTAATGCCCTTGACCATACCGCTCACATCCTTTCCGGACAATCCATGTCCAATATTTGCCTTTAGTCTGTCCCGGTTTTTTCCGATATATTCCCTTTCTCTCCATCCGGGTGGCCCGCAGGGGCTTTGCCTCCGGTGCCGGTGAAGGCACTATCCCAAGAGCAAGTCCAAATCCTCCACACCCAGGCTGGGCTGGAGAGCCAGACTGATCCCGTAGCCCAGAATGCGGGCTAAATCGGCCACCTGGCTGTCAATGTCCTTGGGCGTGACCAGCAACTCCCGGCCTCGGCCCAGATCGGGAGGAACCTCCGCCCCTGTCAGATCGGCGGCCAGAGTGGCTCCATCCACCACCGTAGGCACTCCCACGGCAATCACGGGCACCCCCAGGCTCTCCTGGTTCAGTCCAACCCGGTGGTTGCCCACACCGGATCCGGGGGTGATCCCAGTATCCGACAGCTGCACCGTTCGGCACAGCCGATCCAGGGAGCGGGAGGCCAGGGCATCTACCGCCACCACGCAGCAGGGGCGGATGGCCTGGCACACTGCCCGGGCCACCTCGCCGCTCTCCACCCCCGTGTTGCCCAGTACCTCCGCCGCCAGGGAGGCCACCGGCCGCATGTCTCCGAAGTACTCAGGCATCTGGCGCACCAGGTGCCGGGTGACCAGGGTATGATCCCGCACTTTGGGCCCGATGGCATCCGGGGTAATGGAGCGGTTGCCCAATCCCACTACCAACACCAGTCCTTCCGGATCCACTCCCTGCAGCAGATCTGCCAGCTCTCCTGCCACCGCCCGGGCTGCCCGGCCGAAGATATCCTCCTCTCGCCGGGCTACCCCGTCTAAGGTCAGCGTCACATAGCGGCCCCTGGGCTTACCCAGAACCCGCTCCCCCTCCTCGTCCAGCACCTCCACCGTGGTCACAGGGATGCCCTCCCGGCTGCTCTCCCGGGCCTCTACCCCAGACAGGCGATCCGCCTGCCCCGCCCCCTCCTGCCACAGCTCCCGGGCCTCTAAAGCCAGATCCGTACGTCTGATTCTCATACCCTTGCCTCCTGAACATCTTCCATATCTTGTGGATTTTTCCAAACTGCCCCCCTATTTTTTGCCCTTGAAAAGAAACTATCCCGGTTTACAGGTTTTTTTCAAAAAAAGAGTTGATTTTTTCCCCAAGCAATGGTACAATACGTATCTGCACAGGCGATTTGCGTCTGAATTAAACGATGAAGAATCGGAGGAGGTGTTTGGTTTGCCCAATATCAAGTCT
>CALWYD010000111.1 GCA_944385675.1 uncultured Oscillospiraceae bacterium | reverse complement strand
GGGGTCCATGAACAAAAAGCGCTCGCTCATGTGCCGGTCCACGGGCAGGTAGGGCTTAAACAGCTTTACCGGGCTTTGGGGATCCAGGGCTTTGCCGGGGTGGTCGGCCAGGTATGAAAACACGCTGGACACGCTGAACACCCCTTGAAAACGGTCCCTGTCCAGCACGGGCACGTGGGAAAAGCCCCGCTGCTGCATCTGGCGCATCAGCTTCAGGGCGGGGGAGCCGTAGTGCGCGGTGAGCAGCTGATCCGCCGGGGTGGCGAAGGTCATGGCCAGCAGGGGCTGTTTCACCGCCTCCACCACCCGCTCCAGCGCCCGCAGCAGCCCTTCGCTGGGTTCCACGATGGGGCCGCCGTCCGGCTCCGCGTTGTGGGTGAGCAGGTTGCGCACCTCCCGGCACAAATCCAGGGGTTCCCGGAAGGGCAAGCTGTCCTCGTCCCGCAGGAACTCCATCACCACGCTGGAGGTGGTGCGGGTGGAGCGGGCGTATTTGATCTCCAACAGTTCTTCCAGCACCCGGTAGGTGCGCAAAAAGGCTTCCGAACGCATCTTTACAAACCCTCCATATATGGATTATACTATACCAAAACGGGGAGGGCAATATGCGAAGGAGAAGAATTCGGCGGGCGCCGGGGAGCCGAGCGGGGAGGGCGCTATGTTGATGATGGGAATGGGGCGGACCGGCGGCGGAGGGAGGAACGGGCTATGCTCATGATCGGAATTTGCGGGGCCAGCGGCAGCGGAAAATCCACCCTGGCTGCGGCCCTGGCCGGGGCCATTCAGGGCCGGTGCGTGCTGCTGGCTCAGGACAGCTACTACAAGAACCATCCCGACCTGCCCTTTAGCCAGCGGGAGAAGATCAATTACGACGAGCCCGACGCCTTTGAGCACGACCTGCTGCTGGGGGACCTGAAGGAGCTGGCCGCCGGCCGGCCCATTACCCGCAAGGCCTACGACTACGCCCAGCACCTGCGCTGCGATTCGCCGGAGCTGATTCAGCCGGCGGACGTGCTCATTCTGGAGGGCATCCACTGCTTTTATGATGCCGGGGTGCGGGACATGCTGGACTTTAAGATCTACATTCGGGTGGACCCGGACATCTGCCTGCTGCGCCGGGTGAAGCGGGACATCTTGAAGCGGGGCCGGCAGATCGAGGGCATTGCCGCCCAATACCTGTCCACGGTGAAGCCCATGTACGACCGGTACATTCGGGGCTACATTGATTACGCCGACGTGATCGTGGCGGGGGGCGGCAAGAACAAGCGCATTGTGGACATATTGGCTACTTACATCAACAGCGGGAAGGTATAGCCTAACGACATCAATGGACGGGAGAGGGTATGGACAGGATGGAGAACATCATGCTATACGCCCTGAAGCGGGACTTCGACGTGCAGAAGGCGGAGCGTTTTTTCAAGGAGCGGGGGATCAAGGTCCAGGCGGTGGACATGAAAAAGCATCCCCCGGGGCTGCGGGAGCTCAAGCTGTTCGCCCAGCGGGCGGGGCTGCAGAACATCATCGACAAGCAGGGCAAGGCCTATCTGGAGTCCACCGTGCGCTTTCTCACCGCAGAGCAGGCCATTCTGGAGGCCCTGGCCCGGGACCCCAGGCTGCTGAAGGGGCCCATCCTGCGCATGGGCCAGCGGGTGGCGGTGGGGTATCAGCCTCAGGTGTGGCAGAGCTGGCTGGAAACTTAACCGTTTCTTCGTTGATTTTGGAGCCGGACTGGGCTAAAATCGTTTCCAATCACATCAAAACGCGTTGACCGGGACGATGGAAGCCGCCGCGTCCGCCTCACAGAGAGCCGCCGTTTGCTGAAAGGCGGCAGGGGATGGGCTTCCTACTGACCCGCGAGCGTCGGGCTGAACCCATTTGGCAGTAGGCTTGGACGGTTTCCCCCGTTATAGGGACGCGCACTCGAAAAGGGGTTTTCCCCGCTTTTCGGCTGCGGCAGAGGGGCCGCCTGCGGGCGGCAAGGAAAGTGGTACCGCGGAAACAAGCCTCCGTCTTTCAGGAATGAAAGGCGGAGTTTTTTATCCCCTTCCTTCCGGGGGCTTGAAAAAACACAAAGGAGCCATCCAACATGAAAATCGCCTTTTCCACCCTGGGCTGCCCCGATTTCGGCTGGACCGACATCTACTCCATGGCCAAGGACTTTCACTTCGACGGCATCGAGGTGCGGGGCCTGGGCCACGACCTGTACGCCTACCGGGCGGCGCCCTTCGCCCCGGGCCAGATCGACAAGACCATGAGCAAGATGGCCCAGCTGCGCCTGGAGATCCCCTGCCTGTCCTCGGGCCGGGCCCTGAAGTTCGAGGAGGAGCTGCCCGAAACCATCGACGATATCCGCCACTACGTGGCCCTGGCCCAGAAGATCCACACCCCCTACATCCGGGTGCTGGCCGACCGGGAGCCCCATGTCACCGGCCAGGTGGACGACGCCAAGATCGTCAAGGTGCTCAAGGAGCTGGCGGAGGAGTTTAAGGACACTGGGGTTACCCTGCTGGTGGAGACCAACGGCGTGTACGCCGACACCAAGCGCCTGCGGGCGCTGCTGGACCAGGTGGGCGCCCCCAACGTGGCGGCGCTGTGGGATATGCATCATCCCTACCGGTTCTTCGGGGAATCGCCCAAGGAAACGGTGGCCAATCTGGACGGGTACATCAAGTACACCCACATCAAGGATTCGGTGATGGAGGACGGCCAGGTGTCCTACCGGATGCTGGGGGACGGGGACCTGCCCGTGGCCGAAATGCTGGACGCCCTGACCCAGGAGGGCTACGACGGCTACATCTCCCTGGAATGGGTAAAGCGCTGGGCGCCGGGCCTGGAGGACGCGGGCATCGTGTTCCCCCAGTTCGCCAACTACATGAGCCATTTCGTGGGCAGCCGCATCCTCATCGACGACGACCGGCACACCGGCAAGTACGTATGGAAGAAGGAAGGACTGCTGAACATGACCTTCTCCGACGTGCTGGACCGGATGGTGAAGGAGTTCCCCGACCAGTACGCCTTCCGCTACATCACCCACTATTACACCCGCACCTATGCCCAGTTCCGGGACGACGTGGACCAGTTCGCCCGGGCCCTCATCGCCATGGGCGTGGC
>CALWYD010000110.1 GCA_944385675.1 uncultured Oscillospiraceae bacterium | reverse complement strand
GGTCCGCAACGGCGAGATCGGCCCCGTCATCCTGGGCCGTGACCACCACGATACCGGCGGAACCGACGCCCCCTTCCGTGAGACCTCCAACATCAAGGACGGCTCCAACATCATGGCTGAGATGGCCACGCAGTGCTACGCCGGCAACGCGGCCCGCGGCATGAGCTACATCGCTCTGCACAACGGCGGCGGCACCGGTATCGGCAATGCCATCAACGGCGGCTTTGGTATGGTTCTGGACGGCTCCGAGCGCGTGGACACCATCCTGAAGATGGCCATGCCCTGGGACACCATGGTCGGCGTTTCCCGCCGCGCCTGGGCCCGCAACGAGAATGCTCTGACCACCGCTGCTGAGTACAACAAGATCTATGAGGGTCAGGACCACATCACCCTGCCCTACATCGCGGATGACACTGTTGTCGAGGCCGCTGTCAAGACCATGAAGGGCTGATTCACTCAACCGAATAATTGAAAAAAGGAGGGGGCGTGGGATCACGCCCCCTCCTTTGGAAAGGATACGATCGCATGAGTAAATTACTGCTGACCAACATCGGCATGCTGGCTACCCCCCAGGGCAGCGCAGCGAAAAAGGGCCCTGAGCAGGGCGCGATCCAGATCCTCAAGGACGCCTGGGTTCTGGTGGAGGACGGCGTCATCGCGCAGGTCGGCACCGGAAATCCCCCCGCGGCGGCCGACGCTCAGGTTGTGGATGCCGGAGGCAATCTGGTCACGCCCGGCCTGGTGGATGCCCACACCCACCTTATTTTCGGCGGCTGGCGCCAGAACGAGCTGGGCATGAAGCTCCACGGCAAGACCTACCTGGAGATCCAGAACGCCGGCGGCGGCATCCAGTCCACCACCAACGCCACCCGAAAGGCCACGGAGGAGGAGCTGACGGAAAAGGCTGCCAAGGCGCTGGACGAGATGATGGGCTTCGGCGTCACCACCTGCGAGGCCAAGAGCGGCTACGGCCTGGCCACTGAGCACGAGCTGAAGGCGCTCCGGGTCATCAAAAATCTGAACGACCGCCACCCCATGGACATTGTGGCCACCTTTATGGGCGCCCATCTGGTTCCCGCGGAGTACAAGCAGAACCGGGCGGAGTACATCCGTCTGGTGTGTGAGGAGATGATGCCCGCTGTAAAGGAGCAGGGCATTGCCAAGTTCTGCGACGTCTTCTGCGAGGCGGATACCTTCACCGTGGAGGAATCCCGCCAGGTGCTGGAGGCCGGCCTCAAATACGGCCTGCGTCCCAAAATCCACGCCGACGAAATCGAGGCTATCGGCGGCTCCCAACTGGCCGGTGAGATTGGCGCCATTTCCGCCGAGCATCTCATCGTCTGCCCCCCCGAAGGCATTGCCAGCATGGCCAAGGGCGGCGTCATCGCCTGCCTCCTCCCCGCGACCAGCTTCAATCTGGGGGCTGTCTTCGCTCCCGCCCGGGACATGGTCAACGCCGGCGTACCAGTGGCCATGGCCACTGACTTCAATCCCGGCTCCTGTCCCTGCCTGAACCTGCAGTTTGTCATCAACCTGGGCTGCCTGAAGTATAAGCTTACACCTGAGGAAGTGCTCACCGCTGTCACCCTTAACGCTGCCGCCGCCATCGATTTGGCCGATAAGGTGGGCTCGGTCGAGGTTGGCAAGCTGGGCGACCTGGTCATTTGGGACGCCCCTGATCTGGATTATATCTGCTACCGTGTGGGCAGCAATCTGGCCAAAACTGTAATTAAGCGGGGCGAGCTGGTCTAACGCCGCCCTCATTAAGGGAGGGAACCAGCATGGATCGGACCGATTATCAGATCCTCAACATTCTTCAGATGGATTGCCGGACCACCCTGAAGCACATCGGCGATCAGGTGGGGCTCACGGCCCCGGCAGTCTCCGAACGGGTGCGCAGGATGGAGGAAAAGGGCATTATCCGGAATTTCCGCATCGAAGTGGACCGGGAGCGCCTGGACTGCAGCATGACCGGCTTTATCTTTGTGGCAGTCGAGCCGGAGAAGTACGGCACCTTCTGCGACTTCTGCCAAAAAAATCCTGCCATTGTCAGCCACTATCATGTTATCGGCGTATTCAACGCCTTGCTTCGCTTTGCAGTGCGCGGTACCCGTGAGCTGGATGAGCTTCTCTCCTCCATCAAGCGGTACGGCGATTCCCAGACCTCTGTGGAGCTCAAGACCTACTTTGAGACCAAGGGGATCCCCCTGCCCGACTGAATCCGCACTGCGTCATTCCTTTTGAAGAAGTTCTGTCCCAGAGGGCCCGTCTTTTCAGACGGGTCCTCTCTTTTCTCTTTCCGGAAGTCCTCTCCGCTGCATATTCCAAAAACAGCAAAGCCCGCATGGCCAGATCGCCATGCGGGCTTTGTTTCATAGAGGGGGTCGAAGAGGGTAATCCAGGTACAGGTCTCTTAGAACAGGCCGGTGATCTTGCCGTTCTCGTCGATGTCGATGCGCTCGGAAGCGGGCACCTTGGGCAGGCCGGGCATAGTCATGATGTCGCCGGTCTTGGCAACCAGGAAGCCGGCGCCGGCGTTGACCTTCACCTCGCGGATGGTGATCTTGAAGCCGCGGGGCGCACCCAGCTTGGTCTGGTCATCGGAGAAGGAGAACTGAGTCTTGGCCATGCAGATGGGCATCTTGTCAAAGCCCAGATCGGTCAGCTGCTGAATCTGCTTCTTGGCAGCGGCGGTGATGGTCACGCCGTCCGCGCGGTAAACCTTGGTAGCAATGGCATTGAGCTTGTTCTCAATGGTATCCTCAGCGTCATAGACGAACTGGAAGTGGTCGTTGGTGGGATCCTCCGCCAGACGGACAACCTCCTCGGCCAGGGCCTTGCCGCCCTCGCCACCCTTGGCCCAGACCTCGGACAGACGGACGTTGACGCCCTGCTCCTTGCACTTCTCCTCCACCAGCTTCAGCTCGGCCTCGGTGTCGGTGGGGAAGGCGTTGATGGCCACCACGCAAGGCAGGCCGTAGACGTTCTTCACGTTGTCCACGTGCTGCAGCAGGTTGGGCAGGCCCTTCTCCAGAGCCTCCAGATTCTCATTGTTCAGCTCAGCCTTGGGCACGCCGCCGTGATACTTCAGGGCGCGGACAGTGGCCACGATAACCACGGCATCGGGATGGAAGCCGCCGGCACGGCACTTGATGTCCAGGAACTTCTCAGCGCCCAGGTCAGCGGCGAAGCCGGCCTCAGTGACAGTGTAGTCAGCCAGCTTCATGGCAGTCTCGGTGGCCTGGATGGAGTTGCAGCCGTGAGCGATGTTGGCGAAGGGGCCGCCATGGATGAAGGCAGGGGTGTGCTCCAGAGTCTGGACCAGGTTGGGCTTAATGGCGTCCTTCAGAACGGCAGCCATGGCGCCCTCAGCCTTCAGGTCATGGGCCGTGATGGGCTTGCCGGAGCGGCTGTAAGCCACAACCATCTTGGCCAGACGCTGCTTCATGTCGGCCAGGCCGGAGGCCAGGCACAGAACCGCCATGATCTCGGAGGCGACCACGATGTCAAAGCCATCCTCACGGGGCACGCTGATGGCCTTGCCGCCCAGACCTCAGACGATGTGACGCAGCTGACGGTCGTTCATGTCCACCACGCGCTTCCAGGTGATCTGACGGGTGTCGATGTCCAGAGCGTTGCCCTGCTGAATGTGGTTGTCAATGAGGGCGGAGAGCAGGTTGTTGGCGATGCCGATGGCATTGAAGTCGCCGGTGAAGTGGAGGTTGATGTCCTCCATGGGGACAACCTGAGCATAGCCGCCGCCGGCAGCGCCGCCCTTGACGCCGAACACAGGGCCCAGAGAGGGCTCACGCAGACAGACAATGGTCTTCTTGCCCAGCTTGTTCAGCGCGTCAGCCAGACCCACGGAGGTGGTGGTCTTGCCCTCGCCGGCGGGGGTGGGGCTGATAGCGGTCACCAGCACCAGCTTGGACTTGCGGGGCAGGTCCTTCAGGGCGTGAATGTCTACCTTAGCCTTGTACTTGCCATAGTTCTCCAGCTGGTCCTCGGAAATGCCGATGGCCTTGGCAACCTCGACGATAGGCAGCATCGTGGATTCCTGGGCGATTTCAATGTCGGTCTTGAAACTCATAAATGACGCCTCCTCTAAAAAATATGTGTCGTGTGTACATTGTGTCTTCCAGTCTGTTCTTCGGAACAAACCTAACTTTTATGAACTTATTGTAGTTCAAACCCCCTGGATTCGTAAACGGTTTCTGTTTCCCGTTTTTAAATCTCTGCTTTGTTTCGTTAAGTGAATCCCGATATTAGCTTGTTTGGAAAACACCATTCTTCCTTACCCCTTCATCATCTCAGAAAACCGGAAAAATTTCAAGAGAAACTTTCTTATCTTTCTTGACATATCTGCCAGCGCAAGCCCTCAATATTGCCTTCACACATGTACAGTTTGTGCACAGATACATCAATTCGATGAGGTGGGTACTTACATTGCCGCAGCCGACATGCGGGCTGTCCCTACCGTAAAAACGAAAGGCGCAGCCGCATATCCAAGCCACAAACGAACTTGGAACTGTCCTTGTCCTGATTCTGCCGGATATGCAACCATTTCATAATTACCTTATCGGTTCTTCCTTGAAACCGGGGGATATTTTGTACAATTCAAACTGCATTTCAGGCTCCACTTCCTCTTGTTTTTTCAAAAATTCTAATCTCTGGAAAAAAACAAAATTTTTTTGAAAACTACTTGCTTTTTCCTTTGGGGTATGCTATTATGTTAAAGCTGTCTGAGAGATACGGCGGCAGACAAAAAAATATCCGGGTGTGGCGAAGTTTGGTATCGCGCTTGAATGGGGTTCAAGAGGCCGCTGGTTCGAATCCAGTCACTCGGACCAAAACGAAAAGGCAACTGCAAAAGCAGTTGCCTTTTCGTTTTGCTTCCGGCAGCCCACTCATTTATTTAAAATGCTCAGGATGAGCAACATCATCCCTCCACCAGACCCTTCGCTCCAGAGTGAATCTTGTGCGGCGCACCCACTCTAACGGTCAGAAGGCCGACGGAGTGCTTCCTCCATTCCTTCTTAAACCTCAGGATATTTGGCGCCAATCTCCCCTTCCAAAAAGTTGCAGAACTCAGTTATAAGACTATTTTCTGCAGCTTTTATTGACCGTGTCGTGGTTTATAGAAAATACCTCTATTGCTCAAAACAAACCCGCCCCCACCCCTGGAGACGGGTTTGGATTTGTCATGCCCTTATTTTCCGTATCCACCCGCCACAAGCGCCGGAGGGGCCGTTTGGCGTACCTCCATTCGGTCCTCACGGGCTTGTTTGCCGAACTGCTGAGATTCCCGCCAAAACTCACTTTGCAATAATTTACGACATCGCACTGTGCGCTTTCTAAAACGTGCAAGCCCGGAAACGGCGTGAAGTGTGGAAGTATTTTTCGTACTGCACCGGATTTTTGCAAGGACGGATTGACAAATCGGTTTACTCGGTGTAAACTTCAGTTAAAGAGGTTTACATCGAGTAAACTTCCGTTGCATGCGATGGAGGAAATAACATGAGTGATATGAGGTTAGGTGCAGTGGAGACCCGTTTTGCCGACTTGATCTGGGAAAACGAACCGATATCCTCCGGCGAATTAGTAAAACTCTGTGAGCAGGAATTGAGCTGGAAAAAGTCAACTACCTATACCATTCTGCGAAGGTTGT